>SKXQ01000114.1 GCA_007128315.1 Spirochaetaceae bacterium
CGCCCGCACCAGGAAGACGAACACGCCGTTCACCATCAGCATGGGAAACAGTACCAGAATCATGGTCGAGCCGACCGGAGAGCAGTAGAACGGCCTCTCGCTTTACTATCCACCGCAGGTTCAATATGTTTCCACCCTTGGAGGATACTGTGAATATCACCTTGAACAACAACGAAGAAATACCCGCGCTCGGTCTGGGGACCTGGCGCGCCAGACAGGACGACGTATATAAGGCGGTTCTCAAAGCGCTTGATGTCGGCTATCGACACGTCGACACGGCGGTTGTCTACGGAAACGAAGAAGAGGTCGGGCGCGGCATCAGCGATTCGTCGGTCGCCCGGGACGAGGTCTTTCTGACCACGAAACTGTGGAACACCATGCACACGAAAGAGGATGCTGCAGGTCAGATTGATGAATGCCTCGCAAGGCTCAGGACCGATTACCTCGATCTGGTACTTATACACTGGCCGGGCAGCTACGAACGTAATGCCGCAGTATGGTCGGCCATGGAGGCTGCTGTGGACGCCGGCAAGATAAAAAGCATCGGTGTTTCAAACTTCAACATCCATCACATACACGCGCTCGCTGAGAATGCCCGGATACAGCCGGCTGTGAATCAGATGGAGTGTCACATCAGTCTGCAGAACACGCGATTACAGGAATACCTCGACAGCAAGGGAATGGTGCTTGAGGCCTACGCACCGTTTAAGAGCGACCGTATCAAGGATGTGCTTGATAACAGGACGCTCAAAGAGATTGGCAGTGCCTACGGGAAGACCCCTACGCAGATTGTTCTCAGATGGCTGTTGCAGCGAGGTGTTGTGCCACTACCAAAATCAGTCACTCCGTCACGAATCGAGGAGAATCTTCAGGTTTTCGATTTCGCGCTGACCGATGATGACATGCTGGCAATACGTAAACTCAACAAAGGTGAGCGGACATTCCCGGAACCGGACAATGTCGACTTCGGTTTCGTGCACTTGTGAGACCGGGACACCTGCGCAGCCGGGAGCGTCAGGGCAGGGTCAGAACAAACCGGGTGCCTGGCGGGCTGTGTACGTCGAGAGTTCCACCGAGCTGCTCGGTAAGCGCTGAGACGAGCTGCATTCCGAGTGAGCTGACGGTCTGAAGCGAGAAATCATCGGGCAGGCCGACACCGTCGTCTTCGACGATGATCTGTCGTGCTTTTTCAGACGTACGCGATGCCGCTATGTGCACGGTTCCCTGCTGACGGTCCGGAAACGCGTACTTGATCGCATTCGTCACAAGTTCATTTACGATCAGACTGACCGGGACAGCGATTTCGATGGACACCGGGATATCGGAGATGTCCGACAGAATGCGGATGTGACGGTCGCTTCCGAGGGATCCTTTGATTTCGGTGACTATCTGGATAACAAACGAACGAAAATCAATGCCGTCCATTGTCTCGGACTGATACAGCAGTTTGTGGACCAGAGACATCGCGTGGATGCGCTTGATGGAATCCTGCAGTCCTTTTTGAACGGTCTCGTCCGCGACGGAACCGAACTGTAGCTTCAACAGGCTTTCTACAACGTTCAGGTTGTTCTTGACGCGGTGGTGAATTTCCTTCAGCAGGATTTCGCGCGCGTGAAGACTCTTCTGCAACTCTCGCGTCTTATTCTGTATCTGGCTTTCCATCTCCCGCTCGTGCGCGGCTGATTCGAGGCGCATGGCTACAAGTCCGGTGATGTTGTGCACTGCGGCCGCGTAGGGCTGGAACATCGACTCGTCCTGTACCTCGAGTTCCACATGGCCATACGTGCGATTGACCGTCTCAGCGGTGACCGTGTAAAGAGGGTGTACTGCCGCATCCAGTCCGTGAGGGTTATGTCTGTTAACGAAAGCAGAGCGCGAAACACCCGGTATGCGTCGAAGTGCAGCTGACGCGAACTCGAGCATCCTTGGCATATCGGTGTAGGATGCAAGTACAGTACCGGCGGTCAGGAGCTGGTGCATGACCGCCGCCGGATTGATCTCAGATCTCGTAGTACGGGTTGCGGACAATCTGTCCCCCCATAACCATGTAGGGGTGAACCTGCATCGCGCGAAACACGGTTTCGCCGTCGAAACGGTTTGCATCGTACTGACACATGGCGGTGATCGGGTGAGTTTTCACGACTTCGTTTATCATAGCCTCATAATCTATAAGCCGTTCGGATCCGGGTAGTCCATGGAGTGCCCAGGACATTTCTCCACTGACACGGGAGTGTGCGAAGCCTGAGGACTTCGAAGCCGTATAAGCCTGTCTGATTGTGGCGGTCATATTACACGGGTCAAACGAGCCGTCTGGACAGTACGTGGCGAGCGCCTGTTCAAGCTCAAGGTGCGGAGCCTGAGTATACACTGAGGCATCAATATCCATTTCCCTGAGCCACGAGTCGACTGCAGGCTTTTCCGGAGTATCCGCGAAGTAAAAAACCTGCTCGTTGTCGATCAGCCCGCTTTCCACAAAGCGGCGCACAACCCTCCGTCTCTCCTGCTCGTCCCGGTAGACGAGGCATATATGCGTCCCGACCGGATAGGTGCCCCCACAGAAGCCAAGTGAGACCTCGTCATGTGGATGACACATATGAAACGCCTCCTGAATGGACATTATAACACGATTGCAGAAAAAAATTAAGGAGGTGGAACACCGTTTGACCGGAACTTGTGCAGTTATGCCTCGGGGACTGCCGGATCCGTACGAAATTCCGCTGATTGTTCGGCAGCCACGACCGCTGCGCGGGCATCGTCCAGAGAGGCATTACGGTCAAGCCATGCGGCGGCGCCGGCCTCGCTGACGACGACCGGCTGCCTCAGGGTCGAGTTGTGTACGTAGCGCATAACACCCCGCGCCTCCATGGTGCACACGGTAAAGGAGTCATAGGATTGTCCGTCGACCTCGGTGCGCTGGCAGAGCCCCGGCAGTAGAAGCGGGGTATCGTCCGGGAGAAACATCCGATACTTGAGCTTGCGGCCATTCTCGTGCCGCCACTCAAAAAACCATGAGAACCGGACGATGCATCTGCGGTCGCCGACGAGCGGACGGTAGAGTTTCTTGTGTTCCAGTTCTTCGATGCGGGCGTTCGCAAGCCAGATCTTGAGCGTGCGGAACTGATTACTGTCAGCTACCCAGGGCGGAATCAGGAGCCAGTGCATCGCCTGCCACTCTCCGTCCATGCTGCGTACCGGCACCATTGGGCGGGCCATTGCGTTGACCTCGTCACGGGACGGAATGGCGACCGACGGGGGGAACAGAGAGGTAAGCGGTTTTAGTCGTTCAACTCCTGCATTGTAGCACATGAGCCTATTCTCGCACGAATTTTACTCCGGCTGAAGTCAATCGCTCAACAAGCGGCAGGCCGAATGCGGTCGCCGGCGTCTGGAAACCCGGGCGGACCGAACCCGTTGTCGCCTGTTCGCACAGCAGTACGGCCGCCTCGGCGATCATGATCGCGGTAGCGCCGTAGCCGGGATCCCGGTCTGCAGACACGGTGACAGTGGTGGCGTGCGCCGATCCTGCCGAGGCACCACGGGGTACCGACGAATCGCGTGTGCTGCTGTATCCGATCATACGCACGATAAAACTGCCGCGACGTTCTCGGGCGACCTTCGGCCCTTCGCCCGGTTTCGGGAGAACGGTGCGTGACAGAAGCATCCGCGTCGGCGGAACGAGCAGCAGGAGCAGAAACAGACCCATGCCGAAGGATGCCGCATACGACTTCACGCAGGCAGAGAAACCGGACCCGAAACTGATCACCTCGCGATAGTCAGGATCGTGACCGAGGGGGTACCCCGACAGAGCATTGCTGCGGCGAACAACGCGCGAGTTCACCGCTTCCATAACAAAGGGAACGGTCCATGTGCGAAGCCATGGGTCGTGGCGTCGCCGGCGGCGCCTCCGAAGCGGGTGGTGATCGGGCGTAAGACTGTCCGGGTCTCGCAGGGCCTCGCGTGTAGCGGCGTCCTTCCGGGCGTCAGCGAACGTCGACAGCATGCTCGCCACTGTTCCTCCGCTGAAACCTCCGTGCGTCGGGCCTGGGACAAATCGTACTGCTTCGGGTTCATCAAGACCGTCGGATGCCATGACCGTACGCAGGAACAGGACTCCGAGGTCACTCGGGATGGAGTCGTAGCCGCAGGCGTGTACTATGCACGCGCCGTTCTCCCGGGCTTCATGATTGTGCTGTTGTATCATTCGCTGCATCCACGGAGTTTCGCCGGACAGATCCACGTAGTGCGTCCCGTGCGACGCGCAGGAGGCGACAAGCAGACTGCCGTAGCGGCTGTAGGGTCCGGCTGCCGCCACCACAACCCGGGTCTTCCGGACAAGGGCGTCTACCGAGTGCTGATCGAGCAGGTTTACATGAACAAGCTGCGGTGGCGGTACTGTCGAACCCGGGTCAGAGGCAGTCAGACGGTTACGCAGCGATTCAAGCCGGTCCATACTCCGTCCGGCAAGCGCGAGCGAGAACTGACCGGTCCCACGATGTTTCCCGAGATACCCGGCCACAAGACTCCCGGCAAAGCCTGTGGCACCGACGACTGCGATGTCATATATACGGTCGCTCTTGGTTCGTTCCATGACAGGAATGTACTGCTTCGGGCATACTGCGGGTCATGCAGGTGCTACCTTTTTCCTATAACGAGATTCACTCGACGCTGAAAGATCTCGCTCTGCGGGTCCGTGACTCAGGCTTCGATCCTGAGGTCATTGTCGCCATAGGTACCGGAGGTTTCATTCCCGCCCGGATCATGAAAACCTTTCTTGAAGTGCCGATCTACACGGTCGGTATTGCGTTGTATCTTCCCGATCATACGACGCTTCCGAGTCCTCGCAAGATACAGTGGATAGACGAAGTGGAGCAGAAACTCGAGAGCCGCAGAGTTCTTCTGGTGGATGAGGTCGATGACAGTCGCACGACGCTCGAGTACTGCATACGCGAACTCCTCGCGCACACGCCTGCGTCACTCGGTGTCGCGGTGCTGCATAACAAGCAGAAGGAAAAACGCGGCGCAATCCCGTCGGAGGTCACCGCGTACTGGGCAGGGGAAGACATACCGGATGTCTGGGTCCGGTATCCCTGGGACGCCGAGGACATACAGGAACACGATAAGCAGGTTCAGCTGAAAGGCTCTACGGTTGGCCAGTAGGGCGCGTACAGTTCAATAAGGCGTCGTGCGACATCCTGAACCGATATATCGACGTTCGCGGTGTCCTCAGCATCGGCCTCAACGTCGGTATCATGTCCGGGTGTCTCTGCTGCTGCTGAACCCGTCAACACCCGCAGCGACGCGTCGACCCCTTCGGCAAGCGCGCTGGCGTCATAGCCGCCTTCGAGCAGATACAGCAGCCTGCCTCCTGCGCGGCTGTCTGCGAGCTCGCAGTCGAGTACGGCGAAAACGCCGTAGGCCGCTGTCGAAAGTTTCATGGACGCGAGCGGGTCCCTCCGGTGCGCATCGTATCCCGCGCTTACGATGACGAGGTCCGGGTTGAACTCGTGTGCCACGGGGTACACCAGGTTTCGAAGGACATGAAGATAGTCTGCGTCGCCGCATCCGGCAGGGAGCGGGCAGGAGATCGTGTAGCCTTCGCCTGCGCCGTGCCCGATGTCTCCGAAACGACCGGTGCCGGGGAAGTGGGGATACTCGTGTACGCTCGCGTAGAGCACGTCCGGTCTGTCGTAGAAGGAGTGCATGCTGCCGTTGCCGTGGTGTACATCCCAGTCGAGAATACAGACGCGACGAAGCCCCCGTGCGAGTGCGTGCTCGGCTGCGATGGCCGCGTTATTGAAAAAACAGAAGCCCGCGGCGTGTGCCGCCTCTGCATGGTGCCCCGGTGGACGCGAGAGCACGAAAGCCCGGCGGTCAGGTCCGTCGAGAATCGCGTCGACCGCCGCGATCGCGCTTCCTGCGGCGCGTCGCGCAGCGGCGTAGCTGTGCTCGTTCGCCGCAGTGTCGCTGTCGAATCGTGTGTGCGGGACGCCGTGGGTTGCCGCTACCCTGTGTATGTAGGCGCGCGAGTGTACACGGGCGAGCTCATCGCCGGTGGCGTCGCGGCACTGGCCCACATGGA
>SKXQ01000091.1 GCA_007128315.1 Spirochaetaceae bacterium
CGATCATTCAGCGCCTTGAATGGTCAGTGGAGCTCGCAGAGGTGGTTGGAGACAGCGAAGCCGCTCGTGTGTGGAAAGAGGCAGCCAGGACTCTCAGAGAGAGCTACCGGCGGTTTTTTGTCGCCTCCGGCGGGGAATGCTCACCGCCGATTGACTGCCCTTCCCTTATTACCGACATTGTGTATCAGAAGCCTGGACAGGAAGACGACGCAAGCACGCACCCGGCGTATACGAACAACGTACACCCTAGGGGAATCTCGCAGGCAAGCCACACCTTTGCGTTACAGATCGGCCTTCTCTCTGACGAAGAGGCCCTTTGCGCTGTAGACGCAGTATTCCCCGATCCGGTCGGGAGTCCTCCACCGGGCGTCGTGCGCTGGAACAATCCGAGCTATTCGGGCCGGGTACTGTCGGTTCTTTCAAAATACGGCCGTTCAGAACGGGCGGTTCGCCACCTTCGGGAGCGCATGGCGCCTTATCTGCCCTGTCATCCGCGAAATCCGGTTCCAAAGGTGCTCCAGGGCGCCCACGGAGGACCGCTTCCCGAGTATCAGGTACGGCGAGAAGATGTCGGCCTTCAGGCGCTGGACCAGACTGTGTGGACGGCTCTTGAATCAGGGACGGAGCCTGAAGCGAATACCGCGCAACCAAGCGACGACACCGGTTCCCATGGATGGGCGGCCATTCCACTTCTGTGGCTGCACGAACATCTTCTGGGAGTACAGATTACCAGCCCGGGCGGCAGCATGATCAGTATTCAACCCGACGCTGCCGGACTCCCATTTGTCGCGGGCCACACCGTGACGCCGAAGGGAACAGTGTGGGTCATGTGGGAGCCGTCGGAGTACCGGATAGAGATCTCCATACCTTCGGGCGTTATCGCCGGAGTTCACATTCCTTCGGGTTATGAGCACGAGCGCTGGGCGGTCGTCAGTGCGCCGTCGGACGCAAGGTCGCAGGGGCGCAGCGCCGACTCCAGGTCGTTCACACTGCATGACGCGGGAAGCTACGAGTTCGCCCTCGAGTAAGGCCGTGAAGCTGGACGATTGTGGTAGCGCACAGGTCCCGATTATTCATGTACAGGGAACACAGATTCATTCGTAAGCCGATTGGTGAAGCCCTTAAGATCGATGATCGGAGGACCCGTGTTTGCGCGAATACCTGACTGACTCTCCTGAATCCGGTACCTGTCTCAACTACAGAATGCCGTACGTCCTGAATGCATAGGTAGAGCTCATACCCGCTTCGATTTCTTTCCGACGAAAAAACACAACCTTCATCCGTGGTGCGGAGTCCTGGGCGTTGTTGCCCGGCGAAACCGAGTACTGTTGCTCTTCACGGCAGCAGTTTTCCATTCCGTCGTATGTGGAGGCAATCGCTTCGCGCGCTGTAATCGAGGAGACGGTTCGTTCCGCCGTGCATCAGCGGATGTATCGCTGTTCGCATGACGTTGGACCTTGTGACAGACCGGGCTCCAAGGGCAGTTGTCGTAATCGAAGCAGAAAGTCAGAAACCGTCTTTTCAGTCCATGTAGAACATTTCTTCCAGCGGGCACACCACCGGAGAGCCGTCGGGATTCGTTTCCATGAGATCAGCCATGTAGCCCCACCAGCGTTGCATGACTTCGGTCTCCGGCAGGGAGGCGTTCGTGTTGTGCTCGGTGAGCTTCTGGGACGCATAAAGCGTATCGGTCCGCGGGTCAAGGTAGATGCCGTAGTCGCGGATTCCCGCCGATTCGAGCAGGGAAACAAGTTCGGGCCAGATCTCGTCGTGGCGCTTCCTGTACTCGTCCCTGACACCCGGCTTCAGCTGCATTGCAAATGCCGTTCTTTTCATACCCGCATACACTCCTTATTCGCCGATTCGATACGTTCTGGTCAGGATTCGTGAATCATCCCGTCCACCTCAGCCGGGTTCGCTGCTTTTTGCCATGCGCTCGGTGACATTCCGGTTTTCCGTTTGAACAGCCTCGAGAAATAATACTGGTTGTCGAACGCGAGGCGGTGCGCGACATCCTTGACTGAAAGCGACGAATCCTGCAGGAGATCCCTCGCCATGTGCACTTTGAGCTGTAGAAAATACTGATATGGAGACAGCCCGGTGTACTCCTTGAACATGGAAAGCAGCGTCGAGTAGCTGACGCCGAGGTCGCTCAGCATGGTGTCGATTTCCATGGTGCGCATGACGTTCTGCTGCATGACGAGGCGTGCCCGCTGAACGAGCTCGTCTGATACGTCCCTCGTTTTCTGACGCTTCTGTATAACGTGAAGTTGCGTCAGAAGCTGCACAATCTCCGCACCGAGCTCGAGCTGAAAACCCGGAAGCTCGGCTTCCGCGATCTCGAATATCCTGGAAAAACGTTCCTCAAGCGACGCGTGCCAGCCGACCTCATACACGGGCTGTTCAGGAACAAGAATTCCCGCCGATCTCAACTGGTCCACATAATTACCCTGAAAACCAACCCAGTATTCGTCCCAGCCTGTCTCTACGTGCGGTGCGTAGGCGTGCCGCACGCCCGGAAAGAGCAGGAAAACGGTCCCCGCCCTGACGGGTCGCGCAGAACCCGAGCGATCGCTTCGAAACGTACCCTCACCGCGCGTGATGTACACGAACTGATACTCGTTTATTACGCGACCGACTTTCAGGTTGGCCCGGTAGGCGGGCGGATGGGTTCCAAGATTCGGCGGATATTTCGATCCGGGTTCAACGACCGTGCAACCGGCATCGACGCAGTAGATCTGCCAGTCTTCCGCCCGTGCATCGGCTGTCAGATATTTTCGGTACTCCTGGAACGGTAATGACATAAGGATCCAGAAACAAAAATACATCTCTCTCGGTCTTTTGTCCATTCCTGAGGCTGATGATGCGCCCTACCATATCCCTACAATATCGTCTTATGTGCAGGAAACAGGAATGAAGAACACAAACGCATCGGTACGGGTCGGACTCTACGGCATTGGTCTTGACACGTACTGGCCACAGTTCACCGGTCTGAAGGACCGATTGAACACGTATCTCACAACCGTAGAAACCAGACTCTGTGAATCTGGCGCCGAGGTCGTCAATCTCGGCCTGATCGACAGCCCGGAACGCGCCCATACAGCCGGAGAAGAGTTTCGTTCCTCACAGGTTGAGGCGATATTTCTGTTCATTTCCACCTACGCCCTCTCGTCGACGGTTCTTCCGGTCGTACAACGCGCCGGTGTACCGGTTATCGTGCTGAACATTCAGCCGGTCGCGGCGATCGATTACGATCATTTCAACAGCATCGGCGACCGCGGCGCAATGACCGGCGAGTGGCTTGCTCACTGTCAGGCCTGCTGTGTACCGGAGATTGCCTCCGTGCTCGGAAGAGCCGAGATCGACTTTCATCTTGTAACTGGTCACTTTCAGGACGAAGAGACGTGGAACGAGATCGGTGACTGGGTTCGTGCAGCCCATATCAGACGCACAATGCAGACCTCGCGGCTGGGCGTCATGGGTCACTACTACGCCGGAATGCTCGACGTGTACACGGACATGACCGTGCAGTCGAGCACATTCGGTACGCACATCGATCTGATCGAGATTGATGAGCTCGCAGCACTGCGCTCATCGGTAAGCACCGAACAGATCAAGGCTAAAATCGCCGATTTTCACGAAATTTTTGCTGTCTCTCCAGACTGTGAGGACGCCGAACTTGAACGTGCAGCCAGGACTTCAGTAGCTCTCGATCAGCTCGTATCCAGGCACGACCTCGGTGCTCTTGCTTATTATTACGAGGGCCAGCCGGGTACGGCACATGAGGACATAGTCACCTCGCTGATTGCAGGGAATACGCTTCTTACCGGGAATAACGTCCCGGTAGCAGGTGAGTGCGAAATCAAGAACGCTCAGGCCATGAAGATTCTCGACTCGATCGGTGCAGGAGGCTCGTTCAGCGAGTTCTACGCCATGGACTTTAACGACGGAATCATCATGCTCGGTCACGACGGACCTGCTCACTTCGCCATCGCTGACGGCGAGGTCGGTCTTGTGCCCCTGCCGGTGTACCATGGAAAACCTGGCAAGGGCCTCTCAATACAGATGTCGGTGAAATGCGGCCCGGTAACCCTGCTGTCAGTCGGGCAGGACCGTGATGGTGTTTTCCTGCTCTGCGCGGAGGGAGATTGTGTGCCCGGTCCTGTCCTTGATATCGGAAACACGAACAGCAGATATCGCTTCTCCCTGGATCCGAAAGAGTTCATAAACCGATGGTCCGGGGCAGGTCCGAGCCACCATTGCGCGATCGGAGTCGGTCACGTGGCTTCTGTGCTCGATAAATTTGCTGCGCTGAACGGAATACGCTGTCTCAAGGTATGCTGAGGCGGATTTTTTTCTGATGACCTGCTGTTGAGTCCGGCGTTACGCCGATATACTATTTGTAGTGGGTCTGTTTCAACGGAATAAAACTGATACTGATGAACAGATAGTTCTTGTCTCGCTGTTGCGAAAACCACGTCCGGTTGAGCTTCAGGCGGCGGTGCAGGAAATCTATCTGAGTGATCTCAGCACGGACGTCAAGATAGGACGCATTCGGCGCATCGATTCGAGCGGAGCAGCGGCGGGAGGCGCACGGCAGACAGCAGATGCCGTGCCGGGGTCGCGGCACCATTCGAAGTTCTTCGCACACAATCAGCCACCTGCCAGGGATACGTCGGTTCCCGAGGTTCCCGACGAGGTCACTAAACACCGGCCGAAGGCGGAACAGCCCTACATCTATGTTCCACTGGTCCGCCCGGCGTCACGCGCCGGTTTCTTCCGGTTTGTGTTTGGAGAACTTGGATCCATCCTGAGGAAGGGAGCATCGAATCCGGCGCTCCGTATTCGATTCTTCCCCCCTCGTGTTGATCTTGACCCGGAGACGACAATCCACTGGATCAGCCGCATACAAGCGCTTGCCGGCGAGCTGCAGTACGTCCTCGCAGGCAGCAGCGTGAACGCCTGGAAGTACCTGGAGAAGCTGGAGTACAACGTATTAAGCGTGTTTTCACTGCTGCTCAAAGAGATCGAGAACGTCAATCCCGGAAAACATCTGGATTCGCCGCAAAAACTGTACGGTGATCTGAAGCCGGTTGAGGACCTCTTACTCGTCATACAAGCGAGCGATATAACCGTGGAGGCCCTGTTGTCTGCCGTCCGCGCGGTAGCCGACGCGACACAGAAAAAACGGCAGGATATCGAAGACCCTGTCAGGCTGACCGATGAGCTCATGTCCCGACACACGAACCAGTTGTGCGTCTACGGCATACTTTCGGCCCTGCATACGGTCCGTTCGCGCTCCCAGGTGACGCTTGACGACCTGACGGTTCCCGCTCCCGGCAGGCTCATCATGGATGATCACTTCATATGCAGCGAGAACGTTCAGGAGCAGATCGATCAGTTTCTCAAAGCCAGGGAAGAGCGTGCCGCCCGGCTTGGAAAAGAGTATCGGCAGATTGTCAGGGTACAGAGCCTTGTCAAGCGTCGCGAAGACGGTAACCCGGACTACACGCCTCTGTACCGCCTGCTCGACGAGCCGAATCCGGAAAGCGTCATCCTCGATCCATTGCGCTTCATCCCGCTCGTTCTGGACCGCTTTCTCGCCACCTACCGGGAGTTTCTCACCGGAAGCGTTGAACTTACCGGGCAAGGTGTGACCCGGCTGTTTCCTGCAGCTGCATTCGATTCCGAAATCGCCCGGCTCGAACTCGCCTCCTCCAGGTTACACAGCTTGCGGCTGAAGACTGGTCTGGTGTCACACGCGAGCCTTATCGACGTTCTTCACGCGCGGCGCGAGGCAACCGAACCTGAATCCGAAGCAAGTCATCAGCTCGCGATCGCACTCGACGCGGCAATACAGGTGCAGAATACCCTTGCCCCCATTACGAGAAACGTGGCCCTGATCAGGGTTATACCGGCCGATCAGAAATGGACCGCCAGGAACATTGAATACTATACCCGTGGCGAGGCTGTGTTTCCGCTGGATCACGGCGTCCAGTCGCCTTTCGAGCTTAAGGGTCCGACCGTCGCTCAGCACATACAGGCGATACTTCGAGTGTTCTATCTGTTCCGATTTCACTACCGGGAACGCACGCTGCTTCACACGCTCGACCGCGCTCAGCAGATCCGACAGGAAACAGACGAGATTCGACGGGATGTCCTCCGCATCGCCCCACGTGAAGAGGCCGAGCGAATCTTTCACCGTGTACGTATTCTCAAAACGTTGCGTGAGGAACACGAGTAGGTCGACTTCGTCCGGTCCAGCAGACGGGACAAAAACCGTTGCAAAGGGATGAACCCCGAAACAGTGTCGTGTATTATGGCTTGTATAGGAGCGATAATAATGCAGTTAAAGCAGAATGCACGCTGGGATCTACTGACAGCAACGAGTATGGGTGTTCGTATTACGCCACAGTCCGGACAACCGGTTCAGTCCGAAGCGTTGTACCACATGCAGGCAACGAGCGCCGAGAGCAACGTCCTCAGTATATCCAGTTATCTCGGACTCAAGACTAAGGTTCTTACCAGTCTCGTAAAAGGCAGCCCTATCGCACAGTTCATTCGAAGCGACCTTGCCGCACGCGGCGTGGACGTCGAGGCGAATGAGGTGGAACAGGGAGGGCCCTGGGGCTACAGACATCAGTTCAATATAGCCGACAGCGGATACGGTTCGCGTGGCCCGCGTGTTCATAACGACAGGGCCGGAGAGGTCGGCAGAACGCTTTCCGTCGAAAATTTCGACCTTCAGCGTATATTCGGACAGGAAGGTGTACGCATCGTACACATTTCGGGGCTCATCGCCGCACTTTCACCGGATACGGCGAAATTCTGTCTGGAACTCGCACGAGTAGCCAGGCAACACGGTTCTCTCATCTCGTTCGATCTCAACTACCGGGCGAGTTTCTGGAAGGACCGGAACAATGAGTTGCGCGAGGTGTTCACCGAAATCGCCTCGATCAGCGATATCCTTGTCGGGAACGAAGAAGACTTTCAGCTCGCTCTCGGTGTTGAGGGTCCACCCGCAGGCGGTACGGGACTGGCCGACACACTCGATGCCTTTAAAGGGCTGATCGGGACGGTAAAGGAACATTTCCCACACGCGAAGGTGTACGCGACCACGCTTCGCGAAGTGATCCACACGAACAGTCATCTCTGGGGAGCAGTCCTGTCGGTCGGAGACGACTGGTACCTCGCCGAGCCGCGCGAAATCCATGTGCTCGACCGTATAGGCGGCGGCGACGGTTTCGTCGGTGGTCTTCTGTACGGAATACTGAAGGCCTGGGATCCGGAGAAGTGGCTGCACTTCGGCTGGGCGAGTGGCGCCCTGGCGACGACCTTCCTGACAGACTACGCGCAGCCCGCGGACGAAGACCAGATCTGGGCTATCTGGAACGGGAACGCACGCGTACAGCGCTGACAGGCCTGAACGGCGGCAGGCAGGATGGAATGCAATGAGACGGATATCGACGGGGCGGAACCTGAACGCATCACGAACGGAGACGTCTGTGGTGCTTGGTCTCGTATTCTTTCTGTGGCTTCCCGCAATCGCCGGGGCGGACGTAACTCCGCCTGTCTGGCGAATAACAAGCGGAGCTCAGTCGCTGTATCTCATCGGCACCGTACACCTCATGCCACCCGAGGAAGCGCGGCTTCCAGGGCATCTGCGTAACATCGTCGAATCCGGCGATGTTCTGTATTTCGAGGTCGATCCCGAAAACCTTAATCCCGGCGAGCTGCAGAATGTCCTGCTCGAACACGCCTTTCTACCCGACGAGCAGCAGCTCGGCGATGTGCTGACCGAAGATCTGTGGAGTCGGGTGCAGAAATCAGCGCTGGAGCTGGGTCTGTTGCCCCGGCAGATTGCACCGTTTCGCCCGTGGTACGTCGCTCAGCTGCTCACGAGTTTCGCGTTGATAGAAGCCGGACTCGATCCGGATGCCGGTAACGAAGCACAGTTGCATCTCGCAGCAGCCCGCCGCCGAATACCGGTTCGAGGCCTCGAAACAGCCGGGGAGCAGATTCAGTTTCTCGCGTCGCTGTCCGAAGGCGCCCAGGTACAGTTGCTCGAACAGAGCATTGACGACATCAGTAATGTCGAAGCGCAGATTGAAGCGATGCTGCAGGCGTGGCGATCAAACGATATCGATTTTTTCGAGGCCCTGCTCGAAGACATGCGCGAGTACGGAGAACTCTATAACGCTGTCATCGTTAACCGACACCGTCAGTGGCTTCCGCTCATCGAAAACGTAATTATTGAGGCGGAGCCTCAGACCGTCGTCATCGCCGTAGGTGCCCTGCACCTGTATGGTTCGGACGGAATCCTCAGTGAGTTATACAGGCTCGGTTACGATGCCGAGCCTGTCTATCCGTGACCGGCTAAGTCCTCTGCACTCGAAGGCCTGAAACAGCAAAATTGAACCTGCGGCGAGAAATATACCAGGGATGAGCCCTGTCGTGCGGGTTTGCCCTTCCGCGAAGCGTCTATCGAAATCCGATCCGTTTTCGAGAACGTCGATGATTCCACGTTAGCATCGTGACGGCCGCAATGCCACCGAGTACGGTCTTTTCAAGGTTCGACAGCAGGTACCCGATGATCCCTCCAGTGAAGGTCAGGCTCCAGATTGAGAGCAGCGTGAGCAGTACCGCTGCGAGAACCGTCACCGCCCAGAGGATGCCGATTGCGAGCCCGACGTAGAACAGAGACAGAATGGTGAGCTCGGCAAGGCGCGCTCGATTGCGCTCGAAGCGGACAAGGACGCCTTTCCAGAAACTCCATACGGCCATAAGAGAAAAATACCCGATCTTCGGTATACAGGTCGAGTACCCGGCGTTGAGCAGCACCTCTGTTCCGACTATGATACCCTGACTATGAGTGGTGTTCAGTACATATACGTGATGAAAGATCTGCGCAAGATCATTCCCCCGAAGACCGAGATTCTCAAAGGGATCTGGTTATCATTTTTTCCCGGTGCAAAAATCGGCGTCGTAGGTGCCAATGGAGCCGGAAAGAGTACGCTCCTGCGTATCATGGCCGGTGTCGACGAGGACTTCATCGGTGAAGCATGGCCGGCGAAAGGTACAAAGGTCGGGTACCTCGCTCAGGAACCCGAACTCGACCCCTCGTTGAACGTAAAGGAGAATGTCGAGCTCGGGCTTAAAGAGATCCGCAATCTTCTGACCCGTTTCGATGAAATCAGCGAAAGCTTTGCAACAGTCACCGACGACGACGGAATGACGAAGCTCCTGAACGAGCAGGCTGAACTTCAGGACCGGATCGACGCGACCAATGCATGGGACCTCGATCGCACCGTCGAAATAGCAATGGATGCTTTGCGGGTTCCCTCCGGGGATGCCGATGTAACGACGCTCTCCGGTGGAGAGCGCCGCCGTGTTGCACTCTGTCGAATTCTGCTCGAACAGCCGGACCTTCTGCTGCTCGATGAACCGACAAACCATCTCGACGCCGAGTCCGTAGCCTGGTTGCAGCGACATCTTCGCGACTATCCCGGAACCGTCGTCTCGGTAACACATGACCGTTACTTTCTGGACGAAGTTTCTGAATGGATACTCGAGCTCGACCGTGGTGAGGGCATTCCCTGGAAGGGAAACTACTCCTCCTGGCTCGATCAGAAGCGGAAACGCCTCGCAGAAGAAGAGAAACGCGAAAGTACCCGTCAGAAGACCCTTGAGCGGGAACTTGAGTGGATCAACATGTCGCCGCGCGGCCGTCAATCCAAGGGTAAAGCCCGTCTCAACTCGTACGAGGAACTGGCAAACAGGGATGAACGCGAGCAGCTGAAAACCGCGGAAATTGTTATTCCACGAGGGCAACGTCTCGGAGACCTCGTTATCGAAGCAGAAAATCTTACCAAGGGGTTTGGTGAGAACCTTCTTATGGAAGATATAAGCTTTTCGGTTCCGCGAGCCGGTATCGTCGGCATCGTCGGACCCAATGGAGCCGGCAAGACAACTCTCTTTCGAATGATCGTCGGACAGGAAGAACCCGACTCAGGCGAACTCAGGCTCGGTAGCACGGTCGAACTGTCGTACGTCGATCAGTCCCGTGATGATCTCGACAGTAAGAATACGGTATGGCAGGAGGTAAGCGGAGGTTCCGACATACTCCATCTTGGCCGGGCCGAAGTTAACTCACGTGCCTACCTTTCATGGTTCAATCTCGCCGGGGCCGATCAGCAGAAATCCGTTTCCGTTCTCTCCGGTGGTGAACGCAACAGACTTCAGCTCGCTAAACTCCTTAAGACCGGCGGAAACGTCATTCTTCTGGACGAACCGACCAACGACCTCGACGTGGATACCCTCAGAGCGCTCGAGGATGCCCTGCTCGCCTTTCCCGGCTGCGTTATGGTCACATCGCACGATCGCTGGTTTCTCGACCGCATATGCACGCACATTCTCGCCTTTGAAGGTGAGAGTCGTGTCACCTGGTTCGAGGGGAACTACAGTGAGTACGAGGCGGATCGCGTGAGGCGCCTGGGCGATGAGGCCTCGCAGCCTCACCGGGTAAAGTACAAGAAGCTGCGTCGAGACTGATCGTGAACCGCGTTCGCAACAGGGCCGGCTGCTATCGCAGCCGTGCCCCTATGGTCAGCGCGATCAGGTTCAGATTATTCCAGGTGTATCGAGGTTCAGTCTGCGTGACCGTCCAGGCATCCGGTGCGCGCCCCGTTCCATCTGCACCACCACCGAGCGCGCGAAGACCTGCGAACGCCTCCGATCGCTCGCCGGTTGCGATACCCGCGCGGAACGCGACATCGTACAGCCAGCCGATGACATCGACGTCACGCAGATTAAGATAGCGGATCGGCGCGTAAAAGCCTTCCAGGCTGCCCTCCAGGAACAGACCGTCGAACCCGATTTCCCGCCTCCCGGCGAGGCTCAGAACGGGAACGGGGCCGAGGTCCTGCGAGACGACCCGTAACTCCCCATCCGTCGTTTCAAACGAAATGCGGGCGTTTCGAAGCTGCAGGCCTCCACCGAAGGAGATAATTCCGCGGTCCGTATTGACGAAGCGGTAGCGGTAGGTTCCGCGCCAGAAGTCAAACCCGTAGACCAGATCAAGCGGTCGTCCGTCTCCGGCTCCACCGTCGCCGCTGCCATCGAAGGCAACTCCATCAATCGTGATGGTTTCGTTTTCGGGTATGCGTGACTTGGTATCGAAGGTGAGCGGCTGATAGATGAGTTCCACTTCATGGCGGCCGGACACCGTTATCTCGGTGGAAAACCTGAGAAACGGAAACAGCACCTCCTGCCCGCCCTGCGTGCGGTAATCGAACAGGCTGTTTCCCGCGTCCGATCTACCAAAACGTATGGTATGCCAGAGCACAGATGTGACGCCGGTCTCTCCGCGAACAGAGAGTTCCAGATCAAGGCCTGACAGTCCAAGGCCAGCGAGCACTATGACTGTCGCCAGCAAAACAGTTCTTTTCATGATGAACCTCCTGACGTTTCCGTACGCCAGAAAGTGTACACGCACAGCTTACCTGAGCAAGCTGTGCAACATTACACGAAAATAACGGACTCGACCCGAAGATCTCAACGCTTGGGCATCTCGAGTATCAGCTCGACCTCGCCGAGGCTGAGCCGGGTCGCGCGCGCGATTTCGTCGGGCTGCCACCCCTGGTGAGCGAGTTTCGCTACTGTATCGCGAACACTCGCCGGTGGAGCGCCACCTTCCTTGCCACCGGTCTTGCTGTCTCGTTTCATGATGTCTCCAAGCAGCTTGACCTGATCCTTCGCTTCTCTTCCGATCTCTTCGAGTCTCGTCTCGGTTCGTGCAAGCCATTCCCGTGCTTTCTGAAGCTCCTGCATGCGCCCTTCGACTTCGGTCAGCATGCCCGTAAGCTCACGCATCTGCTCTACGGCACCATCGGCTGCTGCCTTGTTCTGCGACAGTTCCCTGATAGTGGAGGAGATCTCGGCGAGTTTCTTCGGAAGGCCGTCGACGTCTTCCCTCATGCCTACGATACGGCGTTCAAGGTCCTCGAGCCGGTTAAAACTGTTGTCTACCCCGTCAGCCGTCGCTTTGATTACCTGCTGCTTTTTCTCAAGACGCTGGAATCCGGCGTCGACCTTCTCTCGAAGGTCCTCGACACTGCGCAATCGCACCTGAAGGTCCTGAAGCAGGTCACTCGAACCGGTGACCTGAGTCAGCTTGTTTTCCACCTGGTCGGACAGATTCAGAAGGCGCGCATAGTCCTCTTCTATCGAATCGATGCGCCGTTTTTCCTGCATGAAGGATGCCAGCCGATTCTGTGTATCTTCCACAATGTTCCTGACGGCCGAGACTTCCGCATCGAGACGCTCGACGGTCTCGCGACGTTCATAGATAGAATCCAGATCCGACTGAAGTCGCCCGAGATTCTGCGCAAGCTCTTCTTTCAGTTCATCTGCACGGTCGAACAGCCGTGTCTGTTCGACAAACTGCTTCTGGGCTTCCGAAATCTCGTCGAGCTGCGACTGAAGTACTCTGGCTTCACTCTCCACGCGTCCGAGAAGGCTTGTTCGCTGGTCTTCGAACTCTTCTCCGGTTTCTTTAGTGATCGTCCTGAGATCCCGAAGCTGCTGTTCAGCAAGATCTTCAAGTTTCCGCGAATACCGGTCTACATCCGCACGGAAAACCCCTGCCTGTTCCTCGAAGCGCTCGATGGCAGCCTGTGAACGGGAATCCACACGCTCTCCAACCGTCTCGAGGCGCTGATCGAGTTCTTCCGCGCGACTTCCAAGCTCTTCGTAGCGTGACGCAATAGTGCCGTCAAGGGCCGCAATTGTCTCGTTAGCTGCAGATCGAGTCCGTCCGAGTCGCTCCGTAACTTCGCGCTCGGTATTGCCCATGAGTTCCGTAAGCTGCGAGGCCATCGTCTTGACTTTCTGGTCACTCTCCACAATGCGACTGCTGATTTCCTCCAGTCGGGTCTCTGTTTCGCGACCAGCCGCTCCGATAGCATTTTCCAGGGTTTCGGTCTGTTCCTGCAGTCGACCGCGGAGCGTCTCGAACTTCTCGCCCATCTGTTCGGAGAAACGGGCTCCCTGTTTTTCGAGGTTCTCCTCGAACTGTTTCGCATATTCGTTGCGGAATGACTCGAGTTCCTGCTTCATGCTGTCCGTACGCACCGTTAGATCACGTACGCTGCCCTGTAGTGTATCCTGCTGTTCCTTGAGAACCGAATTCGTCCTGTTCCGATGACTCTCGAGCGATCGCTCAAGATCCTTCCGGTATTCAAGTTCCAGGTCGTTTCTCGACTGGTTTGCGTCTTCGCTCATGCGACCGAGCTCTTCGTCAATTGATGCTTTCCATGATTCGAGACGCGAGTTCATGTCTGCCGACCGTACACGAAGGTCCTTAAAGAAATCGTCCTCGAATACTTTGAGCTTCTCACTGACGTTATCGTATGCGGCAGACTTGAGCTGTGAAACGGTCTGGTCGAGTTCCGACAGCTCGCCATGGATACGCTCCATTTCTGAACGTGCGGTCTCGAGGTCCTGCTGTCGATTACTGTGCAGTTCCTGCCCGAGTGCGGTCAGCGAATCATTCATGCGATCGCCGGTCAGTCGGATCGTCTCTCGCAACGCCGCTTCGAGATTGTCTATATCGCTCCCGAGTGCTTCAACCCGCTCGAGTCGGCCCTGAAGGGTGTCCGTGATCTGCGAGAGCTCCTCATCAAAACGATCAAACATGGATTGCTCAACTTCGGACGCCTTTTTGGCAAACGCCCCCTTCCATTGGGTCTCGAGCGCGGAAATCCGGGCTTTCTGCTCTTCGTCACTGCGAGACACACGGTCTCCGATATCACTCAGAGAAGCCGACAGCTCCGTTTCAACACGCTCAAAACGGGACTGTTCCTGCGCAAGGCCGTCGAGCCGCAAAGCCGTTTCTGCCTTGAGCTTCTCGATCGAATCGGTTAGCTGGGCCTTCCACTGCCCGACCGACTCAGTCGTAGACCGAAACAGTTCGCGTAGCCTGCGGTTAGTCTCCACTTCGGTTTCTTCGATGCTCGTACCTATACCCGCAAGACCTTCATTGACCGTTTCAATCCGACCCGAAAGCTCTTCTTCCATTTCACTGACGTGGCTGTCGAGTTGTTTCGCTATTTCGCTACTACGGTCGCCGAGTTCCTGCTCAAGCGCCGCTCGCATTTCGCGAGTCTGTTCCTGCAGGTGCTCTTTCAGCGATGCCGCCGCGTCACGGGTCTGCTGCTCAATATAGGATTTGAGCTTCGAAAGCGCTGCGGTTTCGAGATTTCGCCCGGATTCTTCGAGACCCGAAAGTCGCTGCTCTGCCTGCAGAACAACAGCGTGAGCCTGTTCCTCGAGACCGTCGAACCGGTGTTCAACCTGCTCCGAGACGGTCTGCATGCGGGCCTCAGCTTCGTTCGACTGTTCGGTGAACGCGGCGACCTTCGCCTCGCTGTCCTTCATGATCTCGCGTTGCGTCTCTTCGAGTCGCCGGGTGTTTTCCTCTTCGAAACGGGCCTCCGCAGCAGCGAGCCGATTCTCAAGCTCAGTGATCGATCTGGCCGACGCCTTAATACGTTTCCCGACACCGTCGACATACTCCGACTCATCCTGCACGCGCTTGATGTTTTCATGCGCTGCGTTCGTCAGTGCATCGAGCTCGTGCAGAGCCGATTCGTACTTCTGAATGCGTTCAGCAATCACTTCGACCTTCTCCGCGCGATCAGACAGATCCTGCTCTGCCTGACCAATGCGTTTGAGTATCTCCCGTGATGCTTTCTGATTAACGTCGACCTCGATGGCAACGTCGCGTAGTGCGGTAACGCGTTCTGCAACAAGATGATCTATGTCACCCTGGACTTTATCTGCAAAACGTTTGACTTTCTCCAGGGACCGGTTGTTGCGGTCTATCTGACGGTATACCGCCAGTACCACCAACACGATCCCGACGACAATTACGTCCCCGGCGGTGATTGGCATGATTCCCTCTCCCAGTAAACATGTTCCCCTAAAGAGTTTATATCACGCGTTTTGCGGTTCTGTTAAGTAGAGAATGTATTTTTATGTGTTATGCTGACAGATAGGGTTTTATGAGCTCTTGTAGCGCCTGGTAGTCACGGAACTGTATATTCGGCACGACATTGTCGCCGCGTATGCGTGGAGGATCGGTGTGTACGAGTTCGGCCCCCGGCCTGGTCCGCGACTCGAGGTGTGCTGTATACATGCCCGCCCGACCTGCTCCGAGCATATCGTAATGATAGCTGTTACCAACATAGAGCGTCTGTTCTGGAGTCACGCCGAGTTGTTCCGAGAGCACCTCGAACGGTTCGGCAGCCGGCTTCAGATATCCGGTCTCTTCGGCCGATACTTCGGCGTCCCAGAGTCCGCTCAAGCCGAGAATTTCGAGTTTTCGGTGAACCGGAAAGTCACTCATGACACCAACGCGGATCCCGGTAGATCTCAGGGCCTCTATAAAATCGCGCACTCCGTTATAGAGAGGCACTGAGGTGAGGACCTGTTCCCACTCACCATAGATTACCTTGTCGATGTGAGAACGCGTCTGTTCGTAGGGCTGACCGAGCGCCTCAGCCACCGATCGGGCCTGCGTCGCGTAGAAGTCTTCAATAGGTCTAATTGTTCGCAGCTCTTTCCGTACCTTTCTGAACACTTTCATAAGGCGCATATTTCGCAGGCCAAAAGGAATGCTGCGAAGATACATCGAGCGATTCGGGTAGAGCGTTCCATCAATGTCAAAGGCTATTGCGAGGAGTTTCATTGGTTATGCAGACTATCACGTCTTGAAAGAAATTAAAAAACCCGAGACCGTGCGCTAAGCGCACAGCTCGGGTGTGATTACTCGTATTCGGCGTATCGGGGCACTATCGCGCCCCGATGTACCACCGGCTATTCCTCGTCCTGGTGGATCAGCTGCCGCTCGAGGAACTCGAGAGCCTGCTGACGGCCAAGTCGCTGCAGTTCATTCTGACGCCGTGCTTCTTCGCGTTCAGTCAAAATCTGCCATACGGCTTCGTGCTCTATGTCCCGTTCGCGTGGAAGTATTGCAAGGTCGTGCACAACGACAACGTCCTTGAGATACGTCACGAAATCTCCCCCGATCTGGGCGCCGTCACGATAGATGCGAAAGCCTGCTATCCGTCGCAGCGGTTCGTTGCGCGGGTACATCGGCATGACACGAAGTTCCCGGTCGCGAACGTCAGTCAGGTAATTCGGGTTGTTCCAGACGAGAGTATTCCACCCGTCGAACTCCAGATTACCCATCATGATTTCCTGAACGCGATTATCCTGATCCTGAAGCAGGACGCTGATCCGGTGAGGAAAGTTCAGTCCGTAGGCGTTCAGACGAATCTGGCGGATGGGACCGACATTTCCGATTACACCAAAGCCAGGCTCGCCTTCGTCGTCCGGATAAAACCGCCGCTCGGGGTCGAAAGCCGGAATCTCGAACGGTGGCGCGACCTCCGCATAACTGTTGAATGCGCTTGCGGGGAAACGCACCCGAATGCCCATAACAGCCTGTCCGGCAAACTGATCCGCGTTGTCGCTGACCTGGGCCTGACGTGCAAAGCTGCTTACGACATTCTGGGTCTGCCGTGAGCTCGACGCGAGCGTCACGTTCCAGTTCTCGATAAACAATGACGAAGAAAGTCCGTCCCTGTCAGCCTGTGCGAGCGTAGGAATCGGTACTTCGCTAAAGTCGATGCGAGTACGCTCGTGTTGTCCTTCGAATTCTTCTGAGTCGGCGATGAGCTGGCTGAAGTCGATAAGTATCGATTCAACTCCCCATCCAAGACTACCCAGAAGAAGCATTCCGGCGATAAGAATGAAAATCCGTTTCATTCGATGCTCCTTAATCCCTCCGTGGTATGGTACGCAGAATACGCTCCTCAAAGTATATGGGAGCACCCGCGTTTGTCAAACTACTTTCTGTCCCCTTGCATAGATATCACAACATTCACTCACGGTAGGCTTCTTCATTGAGAATTTCGCCACCGATGGTCACCGTCACTATGTCCATGCCTCTGAAATTATACCGGACATTGTGTCGTATTGTCTCGAGCATCTCCGGGAGCGAGAGGACAATACGTGCTCCGACCGCGTCGAGAAGTGCTGGTGAAAGGTCGATGAAGACGCTTCGATCGCGCACCATTACCGACTGTACCCTCGTACCCCGGGGAACGACGCGGCTCCGGTCGATGCGTGCGGGTCCGGCTACGAGTTCGGTAACGAACACCGAAATCTCTCCCTCAACAGTTTCCCGACGGGGAACAAGACGCGTCTCACCGGCGAGTTCGCTGTCAACAGACCCGGGAAACAGCAGGATCCGCTCCACACGCGACGGCGGAGCGAACGCATAGACGGTTACGCTGATGATAAGGGAGAGAATAACTAGCCCGCCGATGATGACGCGGCTGTCTGCGCGAAATGAACTCATGTACCACTCGTCAGTCCGGTTTCGAAAACCTCTATGAAGTTGCGGATGCCAGTATAAAGACCGATGGACAGGTTACGCAAGTGTGCAGGGTCTGCGAGCAGGCGGGCCTCGTGTTCATTCGTCACGAAACCGAGTTCGAACAGGACGCTGGGCATGAGCGCGTTCCGCACCACCGCCCAGTTTTCCTGTTTCAGGCCTCGATTCGGAGACTGCTCACCGATAACACCTTCCATCGCCGCGAGAAGCTCGTTCCCGAGCATTGCACTGTGTACCGACACCTCTTCTTCGCGCATGGAGTTGAGGATCGCATGTATGCTTCGCCGATCGGCGTCAAGGTCTTCCGGATCGATCAGTATCCGTCGCTGTTCGGGAGGTAGAAACCAGGCTTCGAAACCACGTGCCCGCGAGTTAAGCGATGCGTTCGCGTGTATGGATATATAGATAATGTACTGATTTTCGCCAAGAGGAATGTCGTTCGCCATTCGTGTCCTGTCATCAAGGGTCAGATAGACATCCGTTTCGCGGCTCAGATAAACCGGCACGTCCGGGATGCTCTGTTCGAGCAGATCCCGTATCTGAAGCGAGACATCGAGTACAATGTCTTTTTCCTGCAGTACGAGCGGTTCACCGTCGACGGTATGACGGCCGATCGTGCCGGGATCGCGGCCGCCGTGGCCTGGATCGATAAAAATCGCCCCGATCACCGGCTGGTCCGAATCACGACGCTGAGGGAGCAGCACCGCCTCGATCATTTCCGCGTCATCGGCACGGAAGTAAACCCGGCCGACATCCCTGATCGGGGGAGCTATCGTCTGCTCCTCGCGAAAATCGCGCACTACGATGTCGCTACCGACCGCGAACGCAAGCGTCGTAGTTCCGCGATGAAGCGACCCGATTCCGAGAAAGGGATCGTACTCCAGACGCGCACCGGTTCTCTCGGCGATGTCCTGTACCGACACGCGGGCAACATCGCCTGCCGAAAGCGAAAACACCGCAGACATCAGCAGGAGCGAAGTCAATGAGACACGTAGCATTTCCGCAAAAAACCTGTGAGTGCGTGGCACGATTCTTCCTCGCTTAGAGTATCGATCAGATAGCGCAATCCCTGTAGACCTCCCCGTTCGCACGCAAGCATCAGCATGCAGGCTGTGAGTTCAACCGGGGAAGGGATGACCATTTTACCGGCGTCCTCACGGACGACCGATATCGCGTCTGCACGCGTATACGCGTGCAGATCCTGCTCGTCGTCATGCCGCGTTTCGTGGTACCGGGATTCGCGCAGTCGGAACCGCATGCGATCAAGCACATCGCCTGTCGCGGTCCTGTCCTGTCCGTGGTAATTGCGTCCCGAACCGACAATATTCTGAGACAGCTCACGTACAAGGACAGTTTCGGCGGTTCGATCCACCGGAGGATGCAGCGGTCCATTGTATCGGGGATCTGCAGAGAACGCAGTCCGGTCGGGCGACTCAGGTCCGAGAAGAAATGCCCATGTCTTCGGGTGCGCACGTTGCAGTGGAATGACGATCTGTCTAAGAACGGTTTCGATGCGGTCGTTGAGAGCCGCCCTGGTATCAGCCTCGATTATGAGATTTCCGCACTTTTCGACGTTATTTGTCGGAACCGACACCTCATCGCCCGACGAACGGCTGATAAAACATTCCCTGACGCCCGGAACTCCGAGAATTTCTTCGGCGCTGATGTCTCCACTCAGCGTGCCGGGTATGCTCATAATCGCGCGTTCGGCTACGACCCGGCTCACCGTCGGGGCACCGGTTCCGGGAGTCTCGCCGGCAGCAATGCGTATTGCCCCGCGCGTCGGCTGTATCCCGCTCGCACAGGGATACGTCCAGCCCGACATGTATCCCCCGCTGAGCCGTGCCGCGATTTCACCGATGACCACCGTCGGTCCGGCTCGGGGAAGCCAGTCCGGACGCATATCGTCCTGGACGAGGAAG
>SKXQ01000105.1 GCA_007128315.1 Spirochaetaceae bacterium
ACATACGGGAAGGTTTCGACCTATCCGGCAGACGCGAGAGAAGAAATGAAGCGTCTGATTGAACAGGAACTGCTGAAATACGTAGCGTCCGAAAAGATACATTTTGTCCACGGATAAAGTGCCACGAGCCTGGCAACCGTTGACAATTTATTGAGGCAAGGGATACGCTCGGTATACGGAAAAACGAGCAGACAAGAAGGAAATATGCAATGACAACAACACAGATAACCGTAACAGAACAGGCTCAGAAAGAGCTCATTGGACTCGAAGTGAATCATGAGCAGTTTCTTCGCCTCTGGGTAGAGCCGGGTGGCTGTTCGGGAATGAGTTATGGAGCCGCGATCGATGAGGAGATGGGTGAAGGAGATCAGGTCATTTTCGAAAATGAACAGATCCGTGTTGTTGCAGATCCGGAGAGTGTTCGGTATTTTGATGGTCTGACCATCGATTATACCGATGACCTCGTGCAAAGCGGTTTTCGCTTCATCAACCCGAATGCCGTTCAGTCGTGCGGCTGTGGTTCAAGCTTCTCCTGCGACAGCTGCGGTTGATTTCGCGATCACATTCATGGCAAAGCAACTAAAAACACAACTCACCGGCGGAGAAAGTGTTTTCTGCATAAACGAATCACAACTCATAAAAGCCTACAGTCTCTGGGAGACTGAAAGTCCGGAGGGTGACCGTGTCCGTGAGATGGTATCGCACCTCGAAACGGATTACTCACGAAATGAACGCGCGTCGATAGCGTTTGTGCTCATAGACCGACTCCTTAAGGGAAAGGACTCGGGAACGGCTTAAACGCTTCCCGAGGCCCTGAAAATACGATCGCGAAGGCCCTGAGTCGTTGGACTCTCGGGCGGTAGTTCCACAAATATACGCGTGTATCCTGACCTTTCAGCCTCGAAAAACCACTCATACAGATTGAACTCGTAGGTTTGCACGTCCGTGGCGTACCGCAATCCGGCCTGATCACCTCCGCGGAGCCGAAAAACGGCTGCAAGCTTCGCGTTCATACAGAACATGCAGTCCCGTTTGGAATCGACGCGAACAGACCGGATCGATGACACGGATTCAACCGCGATCACCTCAGCATCCGGCCGATAGTGCACATGCCGCGTACCCGGGGACGCGGCGGCTTCGTTGACAGAAGTGAGCGTCTCTGCGGCACTCTGCTTTCGGTACAGCGGATTCGGACACGACAGGCAATCGCAGATCTCCTCCATGGTGACGCGACCAGGCCGGAGTATGCGTGGTATCCGCTGCTCGACCACCAGAACCGTTGACTCAATGCCGAGTTCGCACGGACCTCCATCAAGAACTGCACTCACCCTCCCCTTCATCTCCGACAGAGCCGAAGACGCGGTCGTCGGACTCGGGCGGCCGCTCTGATTCGCGCTTGGCGCAGCGAGGCCGACATCGGCCTGTTCTATGATACGTCGGGTCAGAGGGTGCCCGGGTATCCGGATCGCGACCGTCGGTAATCCCGCACGGACGTTTACTGCGACCGTGTCACGGGCCGGCAGGACAAGCGACAACGGACCCGGTGCAAAACGGGTAAAGAGTCTCTCTGCGAATTCGTCCACGTAGGCGTATCGATCCGCCATATCTATTGAAGAAACGTGGACAATGAGCGGGTTGTCCTGTGGACGCCCTTTCACGCGAAAAATGCGGTCGACGGCCTCTTCCCGGTCGCATCGGACCCCGAGACCATAGACGGTTTCTGTCGGTACAATGACGAGTTCTCCGTTTTTCAGGAGCGCAACAACACGATCGATGTCATCTGCGGTAAGTATATGGGTCTGCATATCGTTGGGCCTTGATTTTTGGGAACAATGCTGCAAGAGTCAAGCGCTCATGAAACCTCTTTTACGAAGACTGTCAGCCTTCAGAGAGATCTCACGGACACCCGCTCCCTTCGAACAGGAACAGACGCTGTTCTGGGCTAATCGCTATGTTTCACGTCATGTTCTCCATGCCCACCTCGACGACGAAACAGACGCGGCGAGCCGAAAACCATCCGAAATACACAAACAATGCCAGTGGATAGCCCAGGCCTTCCGCCAGAGACAGCGCGTTCGCGAGTCTCCCGACAGAGACCGCCATCGGGTCCTCGATCTCGGCTGCGGCCCCGGGTTGTATGCACAGGAACTGCAGACGGAAGGCTTCCACGTCACGGGCCTTGACGTCTCCCCCGCATCCATACGATACGCCCGTCGGCATTCAGTCCGGTCACCGGATACCGCCACATACAGGTGCGTGGACTACACGACGGTGAACCTGCCCGAGAAGACGTACTCGCTGGCTCTGTGTATATACGGAGGTATGGGAACGATATCGGATAAGACACAGGAGGACCTTATGACCCGGATCTACCGCAGTCTGCTTCCTGGTGGAATCCTCATATTCGATGCGTTTACCGAAGATTATGCTGAGGACGAAAAACTCGCACCCGACTGGCACTATATTCCAGGGAACGGATTCTGGATGCGCAGCCCGCATATGCTTCTTGAGCGAAGCTACGTCTTTGAGACACACAAGGCATTTGCGAACGCATACACCACTATATCGCTGAGCGGAAAATCGCGGAGATATCTGGTATGGCACCGATACTACGATCCGGCCGAGCTTCACGACCGTCTCACGAACATCGGTTACACTGACATCCTGCACCACGCCGACCTCAATGGCACTCCATGGTACTCCGGGAGTAAGTGGATCGGCATGGTAGCAAAAAAACCTGAATGAACTCCTGTACTCTCAGGCCTTGATCCAGACAAATCCGTCTTCGACCTTCGTTTCGTAGGTCTTAACCGGGCGGGTTGCCGGGAAGTCCTTCACGGCGCCTGTCCGGATATCGAATCGGGAACCGTGCTTTGGACAATACACGTCTCCTTCGACGATCATACCCTCACAGAGCGGGGAGTATTCGTGCGAGCAGGAGTTGTCGGTCGCGTATATTCCGTCCTCGAGACGGAATATCGCGAACTGTTTACGGCGGTGGAAAAAGCAATACGTCGTTTTGAAGCCATCCTCTGCGACAACTTTATGCCACTTTGCCATTCCGTGTTCCCTTAATCGTCATTATCGTGAGCTTCGTAGACGCGCCGGGATACGAGCGCTCGCAACTCGTTCTGCAGACGCTCGGGTGCCTTGTCTATGATGTCTTCAAAAAAGCCCATAAGCAGGGTTTCTTCCGCCTCGATAGGCGTATACCCCCGCGAATGCAGATAGTGAAGCTGCATCGGATCAAGCTTGCCGGTGCTCGAGCCGTGACTGCACCTGACGTCGTCAGTGTTGATCTGAAGCGTCGGTATACTGTCGGACCGGGCGCCATCGTTCATGACAAGATTCTTGTTTGTAAGGTATGCGTCGGTCTTCGTCGCGTTCGGAGCGACCTCGATGAGACCCTGATAGATCGCGTGAGCCTCGTCGCGTACTGCACCCTTGTAATAGGTCCGACTCTCCGCGTGGGGTGCCCGATGGTGTTGTACGGTACGCATATCCATCTGCTGGTCTTCAAAAGGGAAGTACAGCCCGTTCAGTCGAACGAGCGATCCTGGTCCATCAAGTGTACAGTCGAACCGTGATTTCGACAGCATGCACCCGAAGTTACACAGATAATGCTGAAGATCGCCGTCTTTCTGTATACTCCCGTTGCCGAAGCAGAAATACGTAGAGTCAAGGTTGAGATTCTGCACGGCCATGAAGCGGACGTGTGAGGCTTCTCCTACGGAAACGCCTATCCCTTCGTTGACGAGTACCTCACCTTCCTCGGCCCCGGTGATCGTCTGAACGATCATTGCGTCAACGAGACTATCCGCCGCCACGACGTGGTATGGGGACAACACCGCTTCGTCGTCATCGACGTGTGTTTCGATGTAGATAGGATCGTCGAGCCGGGCTTCTTTCGGGAGGTAGACGAAGACCCCGTGGGTGATCGAAGCGAAATTCCACAGCTGCAACTTGTTATCAGCGTTCCCGAGATTCTCACGCATGATAGGTTCGGCCACCGTGCGAACAACAGCGGCAAGCTCATCACCGTGTCGACCCGCCGCCGCATCGCGCAGACTCGCGACGACCAGACCGGCATCGCGGGCTTTGTCCGACAGCGCTGAACCTGTGCATACCCCGTTAACGAAACGTATTATTGCACTCGCATCGTCGGGAAGCTCAACTGAAGAAGAGAATACCTCGACTGGTTTGATTGCGTAGCTATCGAAATCGTATGACGATATGTCAGTCCGCCTCCATTCCTCGAGTTCCGTTGTCGGCCACTGTTCGCTCGAGAAGCGTGAAAACGCATCCCTTCTAATCGAAGTGATCCAGTCGGCATCAGTCTGTTCGTGTATATACTCGTTCAATGCACCTGTACCTTCGTACAGCTGCTCCTTTTGTGACGTACTCACTCTGTAACCCCTTTCCCTTAACCTACGGAGCCTTCCATCTCAAGCTCGATGAGCCTGTTCAGTTCCACTGCATACTCCATGGGAAGCTGCTTTACGAGCGGGTCCAGGAAGCCGTTGACAATCATCGTGCTTGCCTCTTCTTCGTCCATGCCCCGGCTGGTGAGATAGAACAGCTGTTCTTCGGAAATCTTCGACACCCGCGCCTCGTGTTCTATGGACACGTCGTCGCTCATGATATCCATGTACGGATAGGTGTTGCTCTTGCTTTCCGGATCGAGAATAAGCGCGTCGCACTCTACGTGACTTCGTACGTTTGTGAGACCCGGTTCGACCTTGATCTGACCGCGATAACTCGCGATACCGCCGTCCTTGCTGATCGACTTGGATGTAATGACACTCGAGGTGTTCGACGCGCAATGCACGCATTTACCTCCGGTGTCCTGCTCCTGGCCCTTGCCTCCGAAGGCGATAGACAGAATCTCTCCGTGTGCACCTTCTCCCATGAGCCATACGGCTGGATATTTCATGGTCCGTTTACTGCCTAGATTTCCGTCGACCCATTCTACGGTGGCGTCCTTGTACGCGACACCCCGCTTTGTAACCAGGTTATACACGTCGCTCGACCAGTTCTGAATCGTCGAGTACCTCACCCGTGCGCCTTCGAGCGCAATAATCTCGACGACTGCCGAGTGGAGGCTGTCGGTTGCAAACACCGGCGCCGTACACCCTTCAACGTAGTGAACGAAACTTCCCTCATCTGCGATTATCAGGGTTCGTTCAAACTGTCCGAAGTTCTGGGAGTTGATACGGAAATAGGCCTGCAGCGGTACATCAACGTGTACACCAGGCGGAATATACACGAAACTGCCTCCGCTCCAGACAGCACTGTTGAGCGCCGCAAACTTGTTATCCGAATACGGTATTACCGTACCGAAAAACTTCCGGACCAGATCAGGGTGTTCACGTACCGCCGTTTCGGGATCAGTGAATATCACTCCCTTGTCTTTCAACTCCTGCTGAATGTTGTGATAGACCATCTCCGAATCGTACTGTGCGCCCACTCCGGCGAGATACTTCCGTTCGGCTTCAGGGATACCAAGGCGATCGTAGGTTTCCTTGATCGCTGCCGGCACGTCGTCCCAGGAGTCATACTGCTTTTCCGAAGGCTTCGCGTAATAGCAGATATTCTCGAAATCGATGCCGGAGAGGTCACCACCCCAGTTCGGCATCGGCTTGGCCCGAAACGTTCTCAGGCTTTCGAGTCTGAACTCGCGCATCCATTCCGGTTCGTTCTTGTGATCACTGATGGCGTGAATAACTGCTTCGTTCAGTCCCCGCTCCGTCTTGAATACACTTTCGTCGGGAAAATGAAACCCGTACTTATAATCTTCGACCTGTACCTGTTCCTGCTCAGTGCTCATGAACGATCTCCTTTTCGTTTTCTTCTTCTTCAATGCCGTGCTGCTTGCGGATCCAGTCGTACCCGCGCTCCTCAAGAGCCTCGACGAGCTCACGACCGCCGCTGGTTACAATTGTACCCTTGTACATAATGTGAACAAAGTCCGGCTTGATGTAATCGAGAATGCGCTGGTAGTGAGTAATGACCATCCCACCGAAATCCGGTCCGCGAAGTTCGTTCAGTCCGTTCGCGACAATGCGGAGCGCGTCGATGTCCAGACCGCTGTCCGTCTCGTCCATGACCGCAAACGAAGGCTTGAGCATGAGCATCTGCAGAACTTCCATACGCTTCTTTTCGCCACCGGAAAAGCCTTCATTCAGGTAGCGGTTAATGAAATTCTGGTCCATATCCATGAAATCAAGCCAGCTTCGAAGCTCTTTGATAAAGGCTGATGCCTTGAAGTCCTCTTCACCGAAGCGTATTTCGGCTGCGCGCTTGAGAAAGCGGCCGACGGTGACCCCTGGTATTTCAACGGGATACTGAAAAGCCATGAACAGACCGAGCCGGGCACGTTCGTGGGTTTCGAGTTCGAGTATGTTCTGTCCGTCTACGAGGATCTCTCCTCCGGTGACTTCGTAGGATGGGTGTCCGAAAATAACGTTGCTGAGTGTGCTCTTTCCGCTTCCGTTTGGTCCCATAAGTGCGTGGAGCTGGCCGCTCTCCATGGTCAGATCTATTCCTTTCAGAATAGGCGTGTCGTCGATCTGTGCTCTGAGGTCCCTGATTTCCAGTTTCATATTTTCGTTTCTCCTGTTGTTTTGCTCGATTTAGGTCTGATCGGTCTATATCGGGTATCCGAGTTCAAGCCTCGCTTCTTCACTCATAAAATCGAGGCTCCACGGTGGGTTCCACACCAGATTACACTCGATCCTGTTTATTCCGGTCAGCCGCTTTAGCGTCTCGTTCATGTCGTTTTCGATGACATCCGCAAGAGGGCAGCCCGGTGACGTCAGGGTATAATCAATCTCGATTCTGTCCTCGTGGGGTTCAACGCGGTACACAAGGCCGACATCCACGATGTTCATCCCGATTTCGGGGTCAATAACATGCTTCAGTGCGTCAAGCACTTCTCCTTTCGACAACATAAGAGCCTCCCATCTAACCGCAAAACTTCCTCGGTGGAAAAGTTTTATCGTTTATACGACGGTATCATATCAGGTTTTTCTTGAAAAGGGTCAACTACGAAATTCACCGCTTTTGTGCTTTCTGTAAGTTACACATAACCCTGCCCGGGCTTCCAGCTTCTTCGGACAGAAACTTGAGAAATACCCGGTTGCACTCTGTTTACGATCGAGGACAGCCGATTGACATGAACCCTTCGAGCGGTAAGCATAACTGTGTGCGCATTCTAATTATTCTGTGCAACCCGAAAACTTCAAGCCTCAGTCATGCCCTCGCGCAGTCAATTCAACAGACGCTCGAGCAGGATCATCATACGGTGGACCTCATAGACCTGTATCAGGATGAGTTCGATCCGACGCTCCGTCTCGAAGAGTACCAGCGAAAGTTCAGTTTTGACGACGGAATACGCCGTTATACCCGACTTCTCACCGATTCCAGTGTACTGGTCTTCATACATCCTGACTGGTGGGGCGGAATGCCCGCCCTGCTTCACGGCTTCATTGACAGGGTCTTCAGACCCGGTGTTGCCTATGAGTATGAGGGTCCCGACTTCGGCAGGAAAACGCCCCGTCCGCTCCTGAACGGAAAACAGGGCATCACCTTCGTGACCAGCGACTCGGATAAACCGACCGACCGTATACACCCGCTCGAGCTTGTCTGGCCAGATCACATATTCGGCTATTGTGGCATCAAGAGCCACGGGTGCCACATTCTTTATTCGGTACACGATTCCCGATATCGCGCACGCGTTGACTGGATTAATCAATCAGCGATCTGCTGCAGGCAGATTGCCGGAGATGCGCAATGACCCTGATTCTCATGAGACACGCTGAGGCCGAACACGGAAAGCCCGACAGACTTCGCGTGTTGACCGACACCGGGCGAAAAGAAGCCGCAGCGCGTGCCATGAGCATGGCTGCGCATGCAGTTCCGCCCGAGTACATCATTACGTCGACCGCCCGACGAACACAGGAAACAGCCGACCTCGTAACTCAGACGTTGCGCGTGGATGCTCCGGTTCACCGGGATGAAACGCTTTATACAGGGAATGAGACCGACTATCTCCTCTCCATTTCCCGCGTACACGAGTCATTTCGGACGGTTCTGCTGATCGGGCATAATCCGACAATATCACTCCTGGCGACACTGTTCGCGGGCTATTCGGTGCCATTTTCGCCGGCCGAAGCCGTGTACTGTCGACTTCCGGTCGATACCTGGGCCGAACTGGCCCTGTCCGGCTCGGATCGTGTGGAAGTCCTGCATCTGTAAAACGCCGGTCTATATTTCTAATTGCCGGACGCGAGATCAAGCACGTATACCGCTTCGTCATTGACACGTTCGCCGGTTCGGGTCCATCCGAGCCCGGGGAACAGTTTACGGGCACGTTCGTTATCGTCGGAGAAACTCAGATACAGCGCGGGACAGCTGAACTGTGTCCGGAGTCGTTCGGTCAGCACCTTGAGAGCCTGTGTGGCGTATCCCCTCCCCTGATGATACTGGTCTATCATGAGCCGAAGCAGCCAGTATCGCCCGTCTTCATCATCCACACCATACATGAGAAATCCGACCATAGACCCGTCTGCGTATATCGCAAGCGGTGTAACGTCATTGTCAATCTGGGCACGCGCAAGCGAGAACAGATTCGACTTCACGAAGCCTGTCTGATCCTCGGTTACGCTGAGATTAATGCACTCGTCAAAGTTCTCGTGTGTAAGTTTGTGAAGTTCTACGGCCATGAACGCTCCTTACTGCATGTTACCGGTGTACGCGCTTACGTAAACCGGGAATGAAGTATAGTATACGATCGTGCTGTTTAAAAGACGAAGTGGACTTCAACGATCGATCAGATACTCGCGACGTTTTCAGGATCTCGTCAGGGTTCTCGCCAGATACGGTCTTGCCGATCTTCTCAAAATCATAAAGGTCGATCGCAGTTTCAGGCGTGTGCGTCGCATGCTCAAGAAAGTGCACATTGACGTGCCACCGGAAACCTCGCGATGGGAACGATTACGACTCGCGCTCGAGGAACTCGGTCCGACCTTCATCAAGTTCGGGCAGCTGCTCAGCAACCGGAACGACATTCTCCCGGCCGAACTCATCCGTGAACTCGAATCTCTTCAGGATCGCGTACCTCCGTTTCCCGTAGAAGATGTGCACCGGACGATACAACGCGATCTCGGTCGACCCGTTCATGACGTCTTCAGGTCCTTTGACGACGTTGCTGTCGCGAGTGCTTCAATTGCCCAGGTGCATAAGGCGCAATTGCACGACGGAACCGTAGTGGCGGTGAAGGTGCAGCGTCCCGGCCTGCGTGATCTCGTTGACACGGATCTCGATATTCTCATGGGGCTTGCGCGTCTTGTCGAGGCATATGTGCGCTCGAGCCGCCTCCTGAACCCGACAGGTTTTGTCCAGGAGTTTCGCGAGCGGCTTTTCGAAGAACTCGACTTCTCGCTTGAAGCCCAGAGCATACGTCGATTCACCGTCATGTTCTCGAAGTCCAAAGATGTGAGAGTACCGGTCGTATATCGTGACCTGTGCAGTGATCGCATCGTTACTATGGAGTACATCGAGGGAACTCGCATGACCGAGGTCATTCGGTCGCGCGAAGGCAGGTTCGACAAGAAGGAACTCGCCCGAAAGGGCGCGAACATCATGCTGGAACAGGTATATCTGCACGGCTTCTTTCACGGTGATCCGCACCCGGGAAATCTCATGGTTCTGCCGGGTAATGTCATATGCTTTCTCGACTTTGGTGCGATGGGGCGACTTCGACCTCGTGAACGTCAGGCCCTGAACGAGACCGTACTGGGCCTTGTCGATATGGATACCGTGCGCGTCACGGATGCGCTTCTTGACCTCACAGAAGGTGACCCGGCCCTGAATCGTGCCAGACTCGAAGACGCCGTTTTTGATCTCATCGACGAGTATTCAAGCTCAAGTCTCGAAGATCTCGATCTGGGCACGCTCTTCCAGCAACTTGTCGGGCTCGCCGTTTCATTCGGACTGCGCGTGCCTACACGTCTGCTGGTCATGATCAAAGCGACGATTACGATAGAAGGTGTAGGACGCAACCTTGACCCGGAGTTCCAGCCGATAGAACTGCTGAAGACATTTGCCCGTCGTATCATACTCGAACGGCTTCGTCCCGAACGTCTCGCGAAAGACGCTGCAACAACGGGCCTTGACCTCATGGAAACGCTGCGCACGCTTCCCCGCGATGCCCAGGATCTCATAGGCAAGGCACGAAGCGGCAAACTGAGCCTCGGGTTCAAGGTCGAAGGGCTCGACCCACTCATGCACACACTCGACGCAATCAGTTTCCGCCTTGTGTTCGGTATTGTCCTGGCGGCGCTCATGATTGCGAGCGCGCTCATTACACAAGCGGGCCTCCCTCCGACCTGGAATGATCTTTCGGTTATTGGTCTCGGCGGATTCCTCGTCAGTGGGCTGCTCGGAATGGGCTTTCTGTTTTCATTGCTGAGCAGGGTATTCAGGCGCCACTGAAACTCTTGAGCACCGAACGAACTGAGGACCTGTACGATGGCCCGAAAATGTTCAGGTGATTGAGGAGATGATACAGGTTATACACCGGCACCCGTTCTTCGCTTCCGGACAGCAGTGGCCACTCCCGTTCGTAGGCATCGTAGAACGCAGCCGGAAAGCCCCCAAACAGCCGGGTCATCGCAAGGTCCGCTTCGCGGTGCCCGTAGTACACTGCGGGATCTATGAAATACGCCCGTTCGTCGTCGCCAGGAATCACGTTACCGCTCCAGAGATCGCCGTGAAGCAGGGACATCGCCTCGGTGTCAGGAAGAATCTCCTCCATTCTCGCGCAGAGTCTTTCGCACGCGAGCTCATCGCTTCGCTCGAGCAGTCCGGTACTACGCGCCTGTTCAACCTGCGGCGATATCCTCCGCTCCGCAAAAAAACGCGGCCACGAATCCACCCAGCCGTTATTCTGCCGACCAAGGCCAATAAAATTATCGTGTTCGAACCCGGCAGCGTCACAAGGTGTACTGCGGTGCATGCGAGCGAGCATAGCGCCGGCTTCGCGATACACGGCACCCGATCCTGAACCTCTACGGACACGATCCATTACAAGACAGACGGAACCCCGATCACTAAAGAGCCCATAAACCGTCGGAACGGAAACTTCACCGCTTTCCTCAAGTGCGCGAAGACCTACCCACTCGCAGGCGAGCATGCGTTCCGAAGATGCATCCCCGGAACGTTTGACGTGTATACGATCACGGTCGATAGACGATCCTGCAAGGAAACTGTTCAGTTCAGGAAGGTATTGTGTATCGGGGAGAACGGGTATATTCATGGCAGCGCGTCAATAATCGGCTCCTGCTTCAGCGTAGCGCTCGATCAGAACATCGACCGTACGGCTGATCATCTCGTAGATCTTCGTAAAACCTTCGCGACCACCATACCACGGATCAGGCACCTCCGCATCCTCGGAGCCTTCGGGATCAAAGCTGCGAAACATGCGGATCCGATTCTGGTGTTCGGTGTCTGTCATACGCATGAGCGAAGCGTAGTTGCTGCGATCCATGGCAAGAATCAGATCGTAGTCTGCGGCATCTGCCCGGTGAAATCCTTTCGCCCGGTTCCGGAACCGAATTCCGTGTACCTTGAGTTCGGATGCCGCCCTTTCGTCCATTGACTCGCCATAATGATAGGCCGTCGTCCCCGAACTTTCGACCTCGAACCGGTGTTCAAGGCCGCGTTTTCGGACCCGGTCGACAAACACTCCGTGCGCCATAGGACTCCGGCAGATGTTACCGGTACACACAAACATTATTCGAGTCATATACATTCCACTTCAGTCTATTTCAATAATGTAAAGCAGTTCATGTCCGGGAAGCGCGACATACAGTAACTCCCCGACCGCGCTTACGAGCAGAGGACCCTGCAGATCCGGAAAAGGCAACATTTCACCGGTCTCGAACTCGATATGCACGGTATCGACAAGCTCAAGAGCACGATAACGCACGAGTACATCCGAGAGATCGACGAGAACCGGAGTCTGTGCGTTGAACTGAACAAGGTGCAGCGCTGCGTGGGTTCGGCTCTGTTCGGTACGAAAAATTACCCGACTGTCGACTGTTCCGACGATTCCATCCGCATCGCGCGTTATCCCTATCTGTCCGGCTGTAACGTACGATTCAAGGACATCTGCTCTCGCGGTCTGCAGACCCGGAACGAGGACCTCTGCGAGGAAAAGAAAGACGAAAACTGCAAATTGACCCATCAGTCTACCTTATCCGTCCCCTATCCAATAAGCTTCTTTACCACGCCGAGAAGTTTTTCCGCGTCAAACGGTTTTACAATCCAGCCGGTTGCACCGGCAGCTTTGCCTTCATCCATTTTTGAACCCTGACTCTCGGTAGTCAGAACGACGATGGGGGTAAACTTGTAGTCATCTTTTGCGCGTACTTCCCGGACCAGTGATATACCATCCATGTTCGGCATGTTCACGTCGGTGAGAATCAGATCAAACGGTCCGTCCGCGAGCTTACCGAGCCCATCCTTACCGTCTTCGGCGGCCATTGTCTCGTACCCTGCCTGATCGAGCGTGTAGGTTACGCTTTGCCGTATCGCCGCTGAGTCATCGACAACAAGAATTTTCTTCGCCATGGGTCTTCCTTCTATACCTTCGCCCCGTTACTTCAAAGCGGGCCTGATTGTAGCACTGCACTGAGAAAGCGGTAAACGTTCTCTACAGATCTTATGTGAAGCCGTTCATCCGGTGAATGAGGGCTTTCGATGCTGGGGCCAAGACTGATCATGTCCATATTCTCGAACTTGGCCCCGATGACGCCGCATTCCAGTCCGGCGTGTATTGCTTCTACAACCGGCTCGCTCCCGAAGGTATTCTGATACACCGTGCGGCAGTGCGCAAGCAGAGGACTCTCAAGGTCGGGCTTCCAGCCGGGATAACTGTTCCGGTCAACGGCCCGTGCGCCGGCGAGTCTGCCGATCGCGTGTATGCGGCGGTTGAGTACCGACAGCTCCTGCTGAACGCTGCCTCTCTGGCTCAGTCCTATTTCGACTCTGTCACCGTCCGTCTTGATTGTTGCGAAATTGACACTGGTTTCAACGAGTCCCGGGATATCGGGACTCATGCCGACTATCCCGTGAGGTAACCCGCATAGCAGGTCAATGAGCTTGTTCGTGCTTTGACCGTCAGCGCTACGACCGCTGCAATCTGCCGATGAAACGCTGATGATACCGTTTGGCTCCCACGAGCCATACTGTTTTCTGAAGGCTTCGGTCAGATCGCGTCCTATCGATTCCAGCGCACCGAACGCCATTTCGCCTTCGAACACCGCATGAGCGTCACGAGGAATTGCGTTGTGTGCGCTACCCCCGTCTACACTGACCAGTCGTATTCCGTACGTGTCGGCAATGTGCCGAAGCGCGTGCGCAAGAATAACGTTTGCGTTCGCCCGTTTGAGGTGAATATCGACCCCGGAGTGTCCTCCGCGCAGACCTCCCACCGACAGCCTGAAACACGCACCACCCGACTGCCCGGATCTCGAGAGATCGATGCTGATACCGGTGTCGGTACCACCAGCACACCCTACCGTCAGGACTCCTTCGTCCTCGCTGTCGATGTTGATCAGGGAGCGTCCCTGCAGAAGTGAGGGATCAAGTCTCGATGCTCCGGTAAGACCAGTCTCCTCGTCGACGGTAAACAGGAGCTCAAGCCCCGGGTGAGACAACTCGGGATCAGTTGCGAGCGCGAGGGCGAGCGCAATGGCAATGCCGTTGTCTGCTCCAAGCGTCGTTCCCCTGGCCGTGAGCCATTCATCCTTGACGGACAACTCTATGGGGTCTCGATCAAAATCGTGAGTCGAATCGGGGAGCTTTTCACAAACCATATCCTGGTGTCCCTGCAGGACAATTACGGGTTCATGTTCTCTTCCCGGACTCGCAGGCACGCGAAGAACAACATTTCCTTCAGTATCGGAGCGACTCTCCCACTCGTACCGTTCAGCGAGCGCCTGAAGCCAACTCCGGACTTTTGCTTCCTTTCTGGAGGGGCGAGGAATTACTGAAAGCTCGCCGAAAAACTCGAATGCACGAAGAGTGGCCGGACCGACCAGCTTCCCGATAGCAGTGTATACGGTATCCGTCATGTGCTCATCCTATACCAGGTTGTATTGTTTCGTCGCGGGGAGAGCCCGTTGTAAACAGAAAGAAATCGAGCGATCCCATGGCGCATGTACTATTGAACGGCCGGTTTCGTCCTGTCCACGCATCGTGTATGTCATCCAGCCCGACAAAAATCTCCGGAAGCTGGACCTCGATGGTTTCGACGGACAGATTAAAAACGCCACAGTACACCACCTCTGTATCGGAACGCTGTATCGCCAGAGCTCGAGGGTCACCAATATCAAGAAAAACCGAGTTGGCGTCGTCGGGAAACATCTCACTTGAACGGATCTGTATCAATCGGCGAACTCCCTGAAACAGAATCGAGTTCCAGTTCTCCTGAGTCGCGTGCTCCGACAGTTGAGTCGCCGTGTCCCAGTTGAAATACGGCCGATGGACCCACCTCGAATCATCTGCGGTATTCGAACTATCCATGAATCCGTAATCGTTCAGCTGTCCGTACTCGTCGCCAAGATACAGAAGCGGGATACCCCCCGCGGAAAACATCATTGCGTGAAGCAGCAACATCCGTTGCACACCATCGCGAAGAAGCCCGGCGTCCTTGCTTTTGAGTGCTTTTTCGACGCCCGCAAGCGAGGCTGTCGTGCCGCATACGCGGCAGTCCCCGGTCTGGGGATTGAGCTGAAACGGGAGCCCGGAAGCAAAACTGCCGGGAATGCGGTCCGTGTAGAAATGGTTGAGATAAGACCGGTGATCCTGCGCGTGCAGGCCGAGCCCGGCTGCGTCTTCATCGGCGAATGTCCAGCCTATATCGTCATGGCTGCGGACGTAGTTCACCCACGCGCAGTCTTTCGGGAGACGGTACCGGCTCTGCAGACTTCTAAGAAGCAGGTCGCTGTTCTGCGTGGCGACGGACTCCCACGACAGTGCCATAAAGAGCGGGTTGTACGAGAGTGCGCACTCCCGCACGTCCACATACTTGACGACATCGTCGGGATGCACGATTGCCTCGCTCTTGAACTCCAGCCACGGCGCCGCGATACGTGCAGCAGTCTTGAAAGCCCGGATCAGCGTGTGGACACGGGGGAGATTCTCGCAGGAGGTATCCGGTTCCTTCCAGGTAAAAGCGAGTGCATCGAGCCTCAGCACATCCGTTCCGAGGTTCGCAAGAAAAAGCATTTCGCCTACCATGTCCCTGAATACCACCGGATTACGGTAATTCAGGTCCCACTGATAGGGGTTGAATGTACTCCACACCCACTGGCCGGATTCTTCGTGATAGACGAAACTGCCCCGCTTCCCCTCCGGAAAAATCTCACGGAGACTCCGGTCATAGCGGTCCGGTTGTCTCCGGTCCGGATAAAAAAAGTAGTGTTCGCTGTATCGGGGATCACCGGACATCGCTCTTCTGGCCCATTCGTGTTCATCGGAGGTATGGTTGAAAACGAAATCAAGAACAAGTTTCATACCAAGGTGGTGCATTCTGTTCGCGAGCGTTCGTATGTCATCGATGTGTCCGATACCCGGTCGGAGTTCCCGATAACTCGACACTGCGTAGCCGCCGTCATTGCGTTCTTCCGGACACAGAAAGGGCGGCATGAGATGCAGATACCGTATTCCAAGTTCATCGAGGTACGGGAGCGTGTCTACGATTCCGAGCATGCTTCCCGCGAACCGCTCCGTATAGCACATGGCACCGACAACGGATTTTTCGAGGTACCATGGTTTCTGACATCCGTGATCAACGGGTGATGACTCGGAAAAACTCCGCTCGAACGCATCAAAGCATACGACGATGAGTTCTTCGAGTTCCCATAATGCATCCGGGCGGTCTCCATAGAGCGTTAAAAAAACGGAGAGAAGATCGGAAAAGTGCGTTGTAAGACGCCGAAGAAAGCTCTGCCAGGCGAGACTGCCGGTATCAAGGCGCAGAGCAAGACGTTCGCGTATATGTGACCAGTACAGATCAGGTTGTGCATCCATGGTGTGCATGGATTATATCGGTCAGTATTTTAATTCGCAATCAAATCACCGCTCCCGCGGGTATAGAAGATTATGAGTGACTACCTGCTTGATGAAGCACGCAGCAGATTCGGCACGAGTGTTCTGTATCCTTACCAGCGCCTCGTCGCGGGAACCATACTCGACGCATGCAACGGTTCTGAAGAACATGCTCGCAATCTGGTCGCGGTTCTTCCTACCGGCGGTGGGAAAAGCCTTTGTTTTCAGCTCCCGGCAGCAATCCTCGATGCTCCGACCCTGATTGTGTATCCACTTTTATCCCTGATCAGCGATCAGGAGCGCCGAATGCGGGCAGCCGGTCTGTCGGTTGCCGTATTTCGGGCAGGTCAGACCGGTGCAGAGCGCGAAGCAATCGTACAGGAGTGTCGTCGGCAGGAGCTCGATGCCGTACTCGCCAGTCCTGAAGTACTCGACAGTTCGTTCGGACGCACGGCTGTACAGCGCTGCGGTTTCGGTCTTGCCGTCGTCGACGAGGCTCACTGTGTGACTGAATGGGGACAGAGTTTCCGAGAATCGTACATGGCCCTCGGCGAACACCTTGAGTCTGTACCTGTCGTAGCAGCCTTTACGGCCACCGCGTCTGAATCGACCCTCATCAGTCTCAACGAGATCCTCTTTCTCGGGCACAAGGCCCATCGCATCGTCGCAAACCCGGATCGACCCGAACTCAGGTATACGGTCATACCGGTAAGCAGTGTCCTTCGCAGTCTTGAACATGGTTTTCAGACGGCCTCGGTGTGCCCCCGGCCTGATTACGCACATGTCCATAAACCCCGGGATGCATTTCAGCTACCCGCGATTGTGTTCTGTCGGACACGAAGCGAAACAGAGCGGATAGCCCGACATCTGTACGCACACACCGGCATCAAAGACATCAGATACTACCACGCGGGTTTACCGGTTTCGCAGCGGGCAGCAACCGAGCAGTGGTTCTTTAACGCGGAACGAGCGGTACTCTGCGCAACATGTGCCTACGGCATGGGTGTAGACAAAAAAGACGTGCGCACGGTCATACATACGCGACCACCTGCAACGATTGAAGCCTATGTGCAGGAAGCGGGACGCGCGGGACGGGATAAGCAGGCAGCCTCCGCTGTTCTCTTGCTCCCCGTCCGATCGCGCGAAGGAGCAGTCACCGGACAGGACGATCCGCGGTTGCAAAACCTCATCGACGGGAACAGTTGCCGGCGCGAATCGATACTGAATGCTTTCGGAGCACGATCGGAAGGATGCGCGGGCTGTGATGTCTGTGCCGGTTACCTTCAGACAGAAGCTGAGTGCACCGCAGAAATCAGGGCATTACATAGCGTATACGGTAGTGAAATGGCGGTTAAAATCGCCCGGGGAGACTTCATGCGGTATCCTGAGCTCGCGTGTCTGCCAGGCTTCGGAAGTCTGTCGGGCTGGACAACTATGCACCTTTCCGAGGCATTCAGCGTAAAGACGTAAGGGTCTTGGAATTTTTACCGGACAATACGTTACATCAGCTAATTTCACGCCTTGACTTTGCGGCGTGTGTAAATGTACTATACGCATCAACATAAGATTATTACGCGCGAGTCAGGCAGCAACCCGCAAAAGGAGCAACCGTGATGTTCAGTGTCTCGGCAAAAGGTGTATACGGTCTTACGGCGATGGTAGAGCTTGCCCATCGATGGCAACAGGGCTCTACACAGATCAAGGCTATTGCGAAACCTCACAGCATCCCTCAGCACTATCTTGAACAGATCCTCGTGACGCTCAAGAAAGCCGGGCTTGTTGAGAGCTTTAGAGGCGCCCACGGCGGATACGCTCTGGCGAAAAATCCGAGCCAGATTACCGTTCTCGAGATTCTTCAGAACCTCGAAGGAAAGCTTGAGGTCACTCCAGACACGGCATGCGCCGACACGCTCTCATTTTTCTGGGATGACATGTCTGCAATGCTCCACAAGAAGCTGGAAATGTCTCTCGATCATCTGGCTCTCGAGCAGGCACGACACAGTCAGCAGCTCACTTACTCGATCTGACACAAGCCGGGTGCCTGATACGTGCAGTCTGGCGTTCTACGTCATGTGCACGAGTGAACGTGCAACGAGTTCGGCGATTTCTCTCGTTCGAGCCATGTCTTTCTTGTCCCGCATACGGTACAGATTTGAAAAGAAGGTAATAAACTGCTCCGGCACTGACGGGAGTGTCTTAAGCGTTTCCCACAAGAACCGCGGTGGCGGTTCAAACTCCCGGTTTTCGGCAAACACGGCGCTCATCGCGTCCTTAAGAAAGGCCGCAAGCGCGAGAAAAAAGAACAGCTCGTCACCTCGTATCTGAGCAGCCGAGAGGTCCGACAGGTCATGTTCGCTTTTCGACACATAGCCCGCGTGCAGAGCGCTCCAGAATTCATCGGGCAGGGATCTGAGTCTTGGCCGCACGCTGTTCAGCCAGTCCGGCTTATCGAACAGCACAGTGCCATTCATAATACGATAAAACAGATACGTCCCGATGTCCCGCGACGCTACGAAGGAAGCGTTCATACCAGTCCCGAGCAGTGTTTCAATACGGTCGGTCTTCTTGTACTCGAGTCGGACCGGTAGATTATCGAACAGAAATCTGTCCTTTGTGCCGAGCCGCGTAGCCTCAAAGGCAGCACAATCGCTGAACGCTTCTTCGCGCTCGGTATAATCGGGAACTTCGCCATCGAGAAACACGTCGAAGCTCAAGTAGAAATACGGATCGTCTATCTCCATCTCGTTTTCAATGACCGTCAGTGACTGGGCAGCCTGCCACTGCGACACAATACCGGAAACGTACTGAAGCGCTGCGTCGATTCTTGGTTTCATGCGATGTTGTACTCCTGTAGAAAAACGGGCTATGCCCTCACCACTTTATTACGGCCGGTCTCTTTTGCCCTGTACAGAGCCTTATCAGCAGTATCACCTATGAGTTTTGCATCTTCAAGCTCAGGGTAGCCGGACAGACCGCAACTGAATGTGACCTGAAAGTCTCCGTTTGCCGAATGGTGAACAATCTGTGAGAACGCTTCCCGCAAATCGTCCATGATGCGCGTCGCTACATCGAGCGAGGCGTTAAAGAGAATTACACCAAACTCTTCACCGCCGTACCGACCAATCGTATCGGTCTTTCGCAGGCGATCCTGCAGCATGCGGCTGAGACTCTTAAGCACCCTGTCGCCGGTAAGGTGTCCGTACGTATCATTCACGGACTTGAACCGATCGATATCTATCATAGCAAACGAGAGCTCGTTACCGACTCGCGACGCGCGCAGAAGCTCTTCTTCAAGTCGTTGCTTGAGATGGGAGTGATTGAGTAAACCAGTCAGCGAATCGTGTTCCATGAAAAAACGCATGTCACGCGCCCGTTGCGCCCGCATTCGAACCTTGGCGATCAGGTATTCGGGTCGAACCGGTTTGACAAGAAAATCGTCACCACCTTCGCTCATTGCGTCGATGTGTCGCTTACTGTCTTCTTCGACCGAAAGAAAAATAATCGGAATTCCTACGAATGCTTCCTGTTGCCGAATAAGCCTGGAGAGCTCGATTCCGTTACACTCAGGCATATACATGTCCGTTATAACGAGCTCCGGTTTCGACTCCACCATAATGGCGAAAACCTGTCGCGGGTCCGAAGCAACGGAGGTGATCATTCCAGCCTGTTGAAGCGTATATGCGGTGGCTGAAACCTGATCAATGTCATCATCGACAATAAGTACGTGAATAGGCTCAGGCCGGAGCGATCCGGCGATTTCCCTGACTTTGTCGAGGAGCTGGGGAACATCCACCGGATACGTGAAAAACTCCGAGGCGCCGTGCCGTACGGCTGCGAGTCGCAGCGGAAAGTCATCGATTCGAGATACCGCGACCCATGCAAAACGGCCGTTCTGCTTTTCGACCAGATCCGAGAGGCTAAGACCGGCAAAGTCCGGCATCATCGCCTGTATGTCAGCGCAGAGGATAATCAACTCAGACGGATGAAGCTGGTTTTCCAGGTCAGTTAAAGACTCGAGATACGATGCCTGCAGGCCGAAGTGACGGAGCTGCTCAAGCAGATCGTCCTGGTCGCTGTCTGCATTTCCGAGCACGAGAATTCGTTCCTGAAGAATCTCGGACGAGACGGAATCCGCCCCACCTGATTTTGGTACTTCCTCAAGATGTTCGAGCACATCAGGTTCAAGGTGTTCAGCGGAAAGACGGTACAGATGTCCCTTCAAGGCTTCCAGTTCGTCGCGCATACTGTCACCAGTCCGTTCTGCTTCGAAGCGGTCTATCGAACTTTCTATGGCTCTGCAGACGGTACCAAGAGTCTCGAACCCGAATGTACCGGCGGCACCCGCGATTTTGTGCGCCGACATCCTCGCCTTAAAACGACCGTCCTCGTCCTGAGGATGGTAGAGCACGCCGTCGATCAGAAGCCGAAGCTCATCGAGCCGTTCGGGCAACTGAGCAACGAATCGCTCGGTCAGTACTCGCATTCTGTTCTTAAGACGTTCACCACGATTTTCAGAAGACACGTTTTGATAATCCTTTATCGACTTACCTGATCTTGAGTATAGGACGAGATATTTACAGCCGCAAGCGCTTCGGACTACCATCGCCGGACAGGAACACGCACGCTATGGAACACTTTTCGACCCATGTTGTCCACAATGCTCCCATTTGCGAGCGCTACCATGTCATGAAGCTCGGCTGGCCGCCCCGATTCGCACCACCGCTGCCGGGGCAGTTTCTCACAATACAGCCGCCTCCGGGTACCGGTGCGCTTCTCCGACGTCCTTTCGCAGTCAGCGACTACGATCCGCTTCTGTCTCAGATCGAGATCGTCTACGAAAGACGCGGAAGCGTGACCAGGCATCTGGCCGCTTGTCGCACCGGGGAACGTCTCGATATTCTCGCTCCGCTTGGCAGACCTTTTCCTGAGCCGACCGGCAACGCAAGGCCGGTCCTGCTCGCCGGTGGAATCGGCATGGGCCCCATGTTCTTTCTCGCAACATCGCTGCTAACCCGCAACAAGAATCCCGTCCTGATCCTCGGTGCGCGCGATTCCACGCTCATACCCGAACTGCCGCTTTTCGAGCGCATCGACATAATCATCGCTACGGATGATGGAAGCCGGGGTCTTCACGGTACATCAATCGACGCCCTTCACAGCTTTGAAACGGACGGCAACGACATGAACACCGAGTATTTCGCCTGTGGTCCCATGCCCATGCTTCGGGCACTTGCACTCCACGCCGACCAGACAGCACGGAAATGCTGGGTCAGTATAGAACAGACCATGGGCTGTGCCGTCGGCGCGTGCATGGGGTGTGTGATTCCGGTGCACGGAGGCAACGGATACGCACGAGTATGTACGGAGGGGCCAATATTCGACTCGCGGGAGATCGCATGGACCTGACAGTAAGGATTGGCGATGTAACAGTGTCGAATCCGGTAGGAGTTGCCTCCGGCACGTTCGGGTACGGCAGTGAGTACGAGCAACTGATCGATCTGAAGAGCATCGGCGCCCTTTTCACGAAAGCCGTCACCTGGGAGCCGAGACCGGGAAACCGTATTCCCCGCATCATAGAAACCACGTCCGGGCTGCTGAACTCGATCGGGCTGGCAAACGTTGGCCGCGAAGGATTCGCAAAGGAAAAGTACCCCTTCCTCTCCGGACTTTCGTGCAGTACCTTCGTGAATGTCGCAGGGAACACAGAAGACGATTATGCGCGAACGGTCGAGTGGCTCGATGAACACGCCCCGCTGACCGGTTACGAACTCAATGTATCGTGTCCGAATGTAAAGGAAGGCGGACTTTCGATCGGTGGAAGCCCGCGAATGGTCGAGGTGGTCACGCGCCGCGTCCGTGCCGTGACCGACAAGCCCGTGATCGTCAAGCTGACTCCGAATGTCACCGACATAACCGAGATTGCCCGGGCGGCCGAGGCGGCCGGAGCCGATGCTCTGAGCGCGATGAATACGCTTGTTGGTATGGTGATCGATGTAGACGCCTGCCGAAGCGTGCTTCCTGGTAAGACAGGAGGCCTTTCAGGGCCGGCAGTCCTGCCGGTCGGTGTAGCAATCGTCTACCGGGTATCCCGTGCAGTGTCCATACCGGTTATTGGAATCGGAGGCATTGATGGTCCGGACAGTGCCCTGCAGTATCTGCTTGCCGGTGCCTCGGCGCTTCAGATCGGCACCGCAAACTTCGTAGATCCGACGGTAACCGACCGCGTCCTCGAAGGTATCAGGAGCTTTCTTTCTCACCACAATCTGACCGCAGCAGGCGAGATCGCCGGGCTTCTCGACCGATAATCCGTGTACGACGTTTTCAGATCTTCGACTCCGAATGTGCACTCGGGCAGATGTCGTTCAACGGGCAGTTACCACATTTCGGCTTACGCGCCGTGCAGTACACCCGACCATGTTTGTTCAGCCGCATACTCATCGAATGCGAAACTTCAGGGGGAATGAGTGTCTCAAGGTCCCGTTCCACTTTCAGCGGGTCTGTTTCCTCGGTAAAACCGAGACGCCGTGTTACGCGACCGAAGTGAGTATCCACGATAATCGAAGGCAGCCCGAACAATGTTCCACGGATTACGTGAGCAGTTTTTCTGCCCACCCCCGGTAGAGCCGTCAGAAGCTCCATTTCAGACGGTACTATGCCCTTGTGAATGTCGGCGAGTCTTTGAGCTGTTTCTCTGATATTGGATGCTTTTGCCCGAAAGAAACCAGTCCGATGAACAATTTTCTCGAGGTCCGGCAGTTCGGCGTTCGCAAGCGCATCGGGACTCGGATACCGCCTGAACAGCTCCGGGGTCACTTCGTTTACCGACTGATCCGTCGTTCGGGCCGACAGAATAACGGCGATCAGCAGCTCGAAATCGTTTCGATACGTGAGAAACGACTGCATTACCGGATACTCCTGAAGCGTCCGCTGGTGAACCTCGAGCACATAGTCCTTGGACCGCAACCTGTCTGTTTTCATTTCAGTATATCCGGACGATAACCTACTGCGGTCGGCAGGCAAAGGTCTACGCGAAACCGGCTGAATGAACCGATATCATTGACCCGACCTCAACTCATAGCTATACTCCCCCTGCAGATTGCAAACCGGGATGTAGCCTAGTGGCTAAGGCGCCTGCTTTGGGAGCAGGAGATCGGAGGTTCGAATCCTCTCATCCCGACTACACGCGAACACAGCGTGTGTTTCAGCGCTGGGATATCCATAGCACCGGGGTTCGATACCGGAGTTCGTGAACCTCACGGGTTATGGACGGGGTTCGATTCCCCGGCTGAAACATCGGGACGGCGGCTACATTGCTGTAGGAGGTACCGCCGATTTTTGGTAACGGGTGCATTCGCATTATTCTGCGCTGTCCCCGTTACTTTGATCCCGTCCTGTAGACGATTATACGTCGTCTACAGGATCCATTTTTTGCGCTCATAGCTCAGGGGATAGAGCAACTGCCTTCTAAGCAGTAGGTCGAAGGTTCGATTCCTTCTGGGCGCGAGATTCGAACGTGCCAACGTTCTTTCCATACATGTTGATGGGAGCTTGACCGCTATGTCCAACGACTTCGAGTTTGAAAAGGTCACAACCCGTGGTGGTGACAGCGGGAGCTCATCAATATACTCCGGCGAACGCTACAGTAAGGATGACATCACGTTTTCGTCAGTCGGCGACATCGACGAGTTCTCCTCGGCCCTCGGGCTTGCGCGCTCCTGGCTCGCTACTGCAGCATCTCACACCGGATTAGCCGAAATCGTCGAAGGTATACAACGCGATCTCATCAGTGTCGGAGGGCTCGTGGCAACGGCACCGGATCACGAAAACTACGCGCTTATTCCACCCATAGACGAGACGAGCTGGCGGAGAATTGAAGATCTCCAGAAGGGGATCATGCCGAAAACGGTCATAGGTGACCGTTTTATCCTGCCTGGTGAACACGAAGGCTCTGCCCGGCTGGACATGGCTCGTTCAGTGTGCAGACGCGCAGAGCGGACTCTTGTTTCGTTTATCCGCGTCCGGTATAGAACCGACCTCTACGAATGCCAGCGCTACCTCAATAGGGTATCGGACTATCTGTTCATACTCGGCCGCTACGTCGAACAGCACTGCGCCGACTGATACCCCGCACCGGGAGACTCTCCCGGTACAGGATACGCGACCGGTGGTCTACAGAAGGATCTCGATTTCGGCGTCCTGACGAAGTCGTTCAATATACGATTCGAATGCATTCTGCTGAACTTCCTGCCCGAGAAACTGCTCGATCTGGCTGCGAACTTCGTCAAAACTCTGTGTGCCGGCGTCCATGCGATCGGTAACGCGAACAATATGAAAACCGAACTGTGTCTCTACGATTCCGCTCGTCTCTCCGACCGACAGATCAAATGCTGCCTGCTCAAACTCGGGAACCATCTGCCCGCGTCCGAAAAAACCCAGGTCGCCGCCCCGCTCTGCGGTGCCGTCCTCTGAATATTCACGCGCAAGCGCCTCAAAGTCGCCTCCATCCTGCAGTTCGCTGAGTATCGTCTCTATCGTTTCACGAGCATCGGCCCGCTCATCTTCCGTAGCTCCCTGGGTCAGAAGCAGAATGTGGCTTGCCCGAACCTGATCCGGTGTCTCAAAGAACGACGGGTTGTCTTCGTAGAACTCACGCGCAGCTGCTTCGTCGACCCTCGCTTCCGCAAGCACGTCTGACTCGAGTATTTCCTCGATTATTATCTGCTCGGCGATGTTCCGCTCGATTTCCTCCAGGGTTAGGTTCTGTTGGCCGAGTGCGTCCTGAAAGGCTTCTTCGCTCGGAAACTGTCCCCGAATCGCATCGAGCTCAGTCTGGACTTCCTCGTCAGTCGGGGCGATTCCCCGTGCTGCGCCGTCCTGCAGAACAAGTTCGCGGGCAATCAACTGGTCGACAAGCTGCTCTTCGAGTATGCCCTGCTGCTCTGCATTGATCTCCATGCCCTGCGCCTGATACATCTGTAGTTGCTGCTGCAACTGACGTTCGAACAGACTGCGAGGTACACCCCTGCCGTTCACAATGGCAATGGGATCGTCGGTAGCGTCTGCCGCAGAGGCGACGGAAGCCTGAGTGTCACCACTCCCGCAGGCAGTAAACAACACCAGAACGGCTGCTGAAAGGAAAAGAGTTATTCGCGTTGTGGTACGCATAGGTGCTCCTGAAATTATTGGTATCTGCAGACCTTCCGGTTTGCATACATTTTCACCAGTCAAACATAGCGTCTACCAACCTGTAAAGCACCTCCGGTCGAACATCCGCACAGTGCTACATGAAATTCCGCTGTGCCGGGTACTCGGACACCTGATACAGCGCCGACAGATCGGGCTGCCAGAGTGCCAGAACCAGAATATACGGACTTGACGGATGCGTCTGCAGTATACCGTCCACGCCGAGAAACTGCTGTGTCATGAGTAAGGTCCGGTGCTGCTGCTGCTGTTCCCGCCTGACAATAAGATTGACAAACCCGCTCTCATCTTCGAGGGTCATAAATATCGTTCCTCCTGCAGTCTCCGGTTTCTGGCGGCAAATGACGAGCCCCGCGTATTGTACCCGGGCTCCATCGGGTTTACGCATGAGTGCAGCAGAATCAGAAATCCTCTGAGATGCAAGCAGATCACGCACACGCTCCATCGGATGCCCCCGGGTGCTGTGCATGGATGACTCATAATCCCACTCGGTATACTCATACGGCGAAAGCTCTGAAAAACCGGGTACATATTCCGGAAAAAACGCGGCGTCGCCCGTTCGATCCCGGCCTCCGTACGACTTCCAGACAGCAGTCCGTCGGCCCGTCCCGAGCACCCGGAACGCTCCGCTTTCAGACAGCGATACCATGACATCCCCGGAAAGCCGGGCCCGCCTCATGCAGTCATCGAGATCACTGAAAGGCCTCGCATCGAGCACACGTGTCCAGTCCCCCGGTCCAAACCCCCTGATAAAACGAAGCCCCATTCGCACCGCAAAACGGGCTGCACCTGCCCTGGTGTTACCGCGGACATCGTGGGCTTCAAGCGTGCAGAACCACTCGCTCCTGTGTATGCAGACAGGACGAATTTCTATCCCTGCACGCCGCGCGTCGGCCACAATGGTCGCAGGTGCATAGAAGCCCATAGGCCAGGCGTTAAGAAGTGCACAGACGAATACATCGGGATGATAATGCCGCATCCAGGCAGTACTGTACGCAATGAGGGCAAAGCTTGCCGCGTGGCTTTCAGGAAATCCGTACTCACCAAAACCCCTGATCTGATCAAAGACCTGCTCTGCAAACCTCACATCGATGCCGCGTGCAATCATTCGGTCTATCATTCTGCTGCGATGCTGCTCGATTCTTCCCTCCCTTCGCCAGGCCGCCATATCGCGTCTGAGCTGGTCCGCCTCTCCGGGCGAATACGCCGCAGCGACGACGGCGAGCTTCATGACCTGTTCCTGGAAGAGAGGAACGCCGAGGGTTTTCTCCAGAACCGGTTTGAGCGACGGATGCGGATAGACAACCTGCTCTTCTCCGTTGCGTCTGCGCAGGTACGGATGCACCATCCCCCCCGAAATGGGACCCGGCCGCACAATGCTGATCTCTATGACAATGTCATAGAAACAACGCGGCTTCATGCGGGGGAGCATCGCAATCTGCGCCCTGCTCTCAAGCTGAAACACACCTACTGTGTCGCCCCGGGAGACCATACGGAACACTCCGGGATCGTCCGCCGGAATGCGGCTCATAGTAAGATCAATATCCCGATGCTCCCTGAGAAGGCGAAAACACATGTCCAGATGAGTCAGTGCCCCCAGACCGAGGAGATCAACCTTGAAGAGGCTCATTTCTTCCACATCATACTTGTCCCACTGTATGACCGTGCGTCCCGGCATGCTTGCCGGTTCTATGGGAACGAGCCTGCTTACCGGCTCGCTTCCGAGCAGAAATCCTCCGGGGTGTATGGACATATGCCGGGGAAAGCGCTGTATGGCCTCACAGCAATGAAGGAAGGCCTTTACCCTGTGCTGGTGATCGCGAAGCCCGACTGCATCAGCACATTCGGCGAGCGAGCTGCTTCTGCCCGATGCGATACGTGACATCTGATCGAGAAGCACAGCCGGGTACCCGAACGCCTTTCCGACTTCCCTGATCGCCGATCGCGTACGAAAGCGTACGACGTTAGCGACCATTGCCGCGTGTTTTCTTCCGTATCGCGTATACATGTATTGTATGACTTCCTCGCGACGGTTGTGCTGAATGTCGAGGTCGATATCAGGCGGTTCCGCCCGTTCCCTCGACAGAAAACGCTCAAAAAGCAGATTCATGCGCACCGGGTCAATTGCAGTGATTCCAAGGCAGTAACAGACGGCCGAATTTGCAGCGGATCCTCTGCCCTGACAGAGAATGCCCTGCTCCCGGCAATAGGTCACGATGCTGTGCATGGTCAGGAAGTATCCGCCGTACTCGAGCTCCTGAATAATCGAAAGCTCGCGTTCAAGCTGTATTCTGACCTCAGGAGGAGTCCCGTCAGGGTATCGCAGGCGTGCACCGGTGAAGGTCAGATCCCGAAGTCTGCTGTCAACCGTCTGTCCCTGCGAAAGCGGTTCAACAGGATAGCGATAGCGTATCTCGTCAAGACTGAAGTGAATGCGCCGGAGAAACCGCAACGTCTCCGAGAGTGCTTCGGGGACATCTCCATAGAGCTCGTGTATCTGTGTCCGGGATGGAAGATAAAACTCCGCATTCGGTGCAAGCCTGCTTCCCGCCTCATCGAGCGTACAGCCGTAGCGTATACAGGTCAGCACGTCGTGCAGCACCCGACGCGAAACTTCGTGATAGCGGACAGCAGGCGTTGCAATCAGGGGGAGCGAGAATGCAGACGCAATTTCCCGGGCACGACGCTCAAGCCGGGCATCCTCAGTCCGTCTGTGTCTCGCGATACCTGCATACAGTCGGTCGGCGAAAATCCGGGACAGTGATGCACAGATGCTGTCCGAAGGATATTGGGGATCCGGGACGAGAATGCAGAGTATGTCAGCGCACTGTGAGGAAAGCTCCTCGAGTGACACGGCACTTCTGCCCTTCTCGTGACGCATCCTTCCACAGGAGATCAGCGTACAGAGGTTGCCGTAGCCGTCCCGGCTTACCGGATACAGAAGCAGCTGACCTCCTTCCTCGAGCGTTATCTGCGCAGCGGGAAGAAGCTGTACACCGTGTTCACGAGCTGCAGCGTGGGCTCTTACGATGCCGTACACGCCGTCCCGGTCGGTCAGACCTGCAGCAGCGTAGCCGCAGGCTGCCGCCTGCTCCATGAGTTCCTCCGGATGTGAGGCTCCCTCGAGAAAGCTGTAGTTACTGAACACCCAGAGGGGAACAAAATCCTTCATTTATTATTGCACAAGCCCTTGCAGCCACCATGAGAGACCGTCACTGAAACACCAGTACTCCGGAATTTCACCGTGGCCAAGAATGTAATAGGTCCTGCCGCTGCCTCCGATCCACCACCGTGGTGCGTAGCGGACGGGCCCGAGGAGAATTTTCGCCGAACTGAACAGCTCATGCGGATCGCATGGCACGGGTTCAAGAAACACGCGGCGGACAGGCCCTGCCGTGGACTGATCGATGTACCCGGAAGCCGGAAGCGGAATATGAGTGGCGTCATGGGCGTAAGGAAACGAGAATTTTTCTTCGGGGAGGTGTGAGTCCTGAAGTGCTATGCGCCGCACGGACGCATTTCCGAACTCGGCGCGTATGAGCGCGAAGGCGACAGCCCGCTGCGTGCCCGGCTCTGCTCCTTCGTCAAAAAGATCCTGCGTCCGGGAGTCACTCCTCACGGTCTGAAGCAGCAGGACCGCCTGCTCGAGACGCGATCCGATACTGTCTGCTTCCAGTCTCATGCGAATCAGCTTTACGAGCATCTTCACATCGCATGACGGCACCGATGGAATGAGCTCGGTATGGTGCCGCCCGTCATGTTCATCGTGAAGCGTCAGTTCTACCGATCGCACGAGCAGTCCCCGGTTCATGACTGAAAGAACGAGTTGCTGCAGAGGGTCTTCAAGAAGACGCATAACCTGCCCGGAGTCTGTAAGGTCCGGCAGATTGATGCGTGTTGTGACGGGTGCTTCGGGAATATGGTTCTGCACGGGTACGGGGGTTTCCTTGCGGGCAAAGCTGTAAAGCTCACAGGCAGATCGATCGAAACGTGCTGAAACATCCGAAGCGGGAAGAGAAAGAAAGGCTTGAATCGATGTAATTCCGAGTTTACGCAGACGTTGTCGTGACCGCAGTGAAAGCGGCAGGCATGCCACCGGTGCGTGATCGACTGCACGCTGCTCTTCATCTGCAGTATCAGCCACACGTATCCCCACCCGTTCCTTCATGGTTCGCGCCATAACAAAGGTCCCGAATCTGCTGAACCCCAGGGTAATGCGGGCACCGTATCCGCATGCCTCAAGAGCGCTGTACACCTCGTATGCCCATGCCCGGGGGCTGCTCCACAGTCGCCCTGTACCCTGCGTGTCGAGCCAGAAAACGCCTTGCATCCGTTCCCATGCCTCTACACCCGGAGAGAATGCATACAGACAATCGCGTATGTCGGAACTACATTGAGCGATTTCGGTTTCAGCAACTGTATGCGCGTGCAGTTCAGGCAGCAGCGACTGAGCAAGGGTGTAGGACAGCCCTGTTCTCAAACCTGCTTCCCGGGCGGCGGCATTCAGCTCGAGCACCTGTGCAGACGGTCTGTCTTCTTCTATAACTGCGAGGGGAATGGACGTATCGGTCTGTTCCCGGCGCTTAATAATCTGAAGGCGCAGTTCCGGTATATCAACGCAGGCACACCGCACTTCCACACCTCTGTATCCGTTCCCACAGAACGGATGTCCGTCTGTCTTTCACCGCCCGAAGCCTGTATGCGAGACCCCCTGCTCCGTGGCCGTCATCGGGGGGCCCTTCGAAGGATGTCTCAACGCGTACGCTGATCAGCGACCCGAGCAGACCGTTTCCTTCTGTGCGACAGATCACCACGACATTGTACAGACGCGCGCAGCGAAGCAGACGCGACAGTACAGCCATACGAAGAGTTCGTGGTCCCAGATCGATAACCACGCAGCGAAAGGCGCGCAATCTGAGCAGCGTATCGCTTGCCTTTCCGGCAGCCGTGGCGTATGGATTTTCCGCTTCATTGCCCGCGACAGCGTGTACAACATAGAGCATGCCTGTATCGACTCCGTGGGCATGCGCGTCTGGAGGGAAAAAGATCGTGGAGTCGGTCTGTATCCAGCACACGTCTTCTCCCTGCTTCTGCGCATCCCGCAGTACCGGCATGAGCGCTGTCAGCGATGAATTACCGTACAACTCCACCAGACAGCCGGAGAGCGAGTCAAAACTCCACACTGATTCGGTATCGGAATATTCTGAAGCCGCATGCATCCGACGGGTCCCTGCTTCCGGAACAAGCTCTCTGGCCAGCATCAATCCGGCAGGCCGGTCAGGAAACATCGCTGTCATAAAACACCGAGGCCTCATACTGTCTGCGCACTTCGATAACTTTTCCCAGAATGTGAAGATCAGCCACAGGGATAATGGGCGAAAAATCAGGATTCTCAGGATGAAGTTCAACCCGTATCGACCCGCCGGTATCGCGTGTCACCTTGAGTCGCTTGACCGTCGCCTGATCATCGATCAGCGCTACTACAATGTCACCGTGCTCCGCAGACGACTGCTGCCTGACTATGACAATGTCATCGGGAAGGATTGCCGCGTTCTTCATGCTTTCCCCACGCACCTTGAGTGCGAAAAGCCGACTACGGGACGGATGACCATCAACCGCTATATAGCCCTCGGGGTCTTCAACAGCATCCTCAAGCCCTCCGGCCTGCACACGTCCCAGCAGAGGAATCATGAAAGCGGATGAATGGTGTTCCGGAAGTCGGTATCCGCGTGAGATCCGGGGGGTTTTTTCGAGCAGTCCTTCGGCTACAAGCGCATCGAGATGCTCCTGTGCACTCTGAACGGCACGGAACCCCATTGCACGCTGTACTTCCCTGACCGTCGGTACAGACCCGGAAAGAATGCGATCCCGTACAAACTCAAAAACTCTGTGCTGCGTTTTTCCGCTCATCAGCTTGAAAATACCAGACAAATGTCTGGTAGTCAACAAAGCTCTTGACCATGTCCATGCGCGTGCGCAGACTCCTCCCACTGGAGATGTCAGCGATGAACGAGCACGCACAGGTTATACTTGCCCGCCCGACCGGAAGCAGAAACGTAGGGGCCGTATGCAGGGCCATGAAGTCGATGGGAATGCGTAATCTGATCATTATTCCACCCGAGCGAAGCGACTACTGCGAACGAGTTCCGCCGGCATGCGATACCACCGCTGAAACTTTGCGTAATACCGTGTTTGACAGAGGCGCCGTGGAAATGGTTGCCGTACATTCAGCCGACGTATACGCGGAATGCCGCTTTGCCGCATCCCTCGAAGAGGCCGTATCGGGGTCTACGGCAGTTGTCGGCTTTACCAGGCGATCCGGCAGGTTTCGCCATACCAACCGATTCACGCCCCGTATACTCGCCGGACATTTCGCTTCCATGCGCGGCGGGACCGTAAGCCTGGTGTTCGGAAACGAGCGAAGCGGTCTTTCAACCGAAGAACTCGCCGTATGCAGTATGTGCTGTGAGATTCCGAGTGCTCCCGATCAGGGGAGTCTTAACCTGAGTCATGCCGTACAGATCGCCTGCTACGAGTTTTTTCAGGCCGGAGTCGGCGACTCGCCGACAGAAACTGTAGCGCTCGAGAGGGTCGATGAGATAGCTTCCTACCTGTATGAACTGCTTGAAGATATTGGTGCACTTGAACTCAGCGTGCCGGAAGAAACCCGGATGTATCTGAGAAGCGTACTTTCACGATCACTTCTGAATGACTATGAAGCCACCAAACTCCACAAGATGCTGCGAAAACTCAGACACATGAAGATCAGGGAAGCCGGGTCATAACATATACAGCCGGGTATATGCCTCCGGTCTCGATGACCCTGACATGCTTCAGCGAAAGGCTTCTGACCTCCCGGAGCACGTGAACTACGTGGTGTCGTCTGCGTCCGCCGAGAAACACCAGCTGACCTCCGGGTCTGAGCACGTGCGAAGCTCCGGCGAGAAACTGATGGTACAGGCGTTTGAAGTCAGTCCGCGGACCAAGGCGTACGCCGAAAGGGGGATTGCTCACGATCATGTCCACCGATGCTGCAGGCAGTTCCCGCCTGAGATCACGGGCATCTGCCTGTCGAACCGTAACGCGCTCTGAGAGTCCGGCTGCGACTATATTCGCACGGGCACCCTCAACGACCTTCTCGAAAAGATCAGATCCGGCAATGGACGCCTGAGGAAACATATCTGCTGCCTCAAGAAGGATGGTACCCGAACCACAGAAGGGATCGACAATGCGGGACACCCCGTCAAGACCTTGTGAAGCGAGCTCAAGCAAGCCCCTGGCGACAACCGTCTTGAGGCTGACGCGAGGTTTGTAGACCCAGGTATACCGTTTGTCGAGGCCCCTTCTCGTCGTCTGCAGACCGACAAGAAGGCGTGAATCAAGAAGATCAACCCGCACGTGCCTGTCAAAATTCTCAAGATCCACGGACATCCCGGTCGCTTTCTGCACAACCGAACCCGCTTCACGCTCGATATCAAGGCTGGTGAACCCGTGCATCCCCTGACGTACAGAACTGACCCTGAAACTCTGTGTCGGGCCGCACCCCGGAAGAGACACATCCGCGACGGCATCGCACAGAGAGGCAAGATCCGGGGATCCCGGAAGCAGGGTTTCGTGCACGTGCTGCACCACATGAAAAGCCAGCTTCAACTCATGCAGCACAGCAGTGAGATCCGCATGCAGTTCCGGATCGGGTACAGACGCAGCGGGGATGCGCAGCAGCAGATTACCCGCGAGGCCAAAGGGCTTTTCAGTGACATCGCCGGTCAACCCTGCGGCGCCGAGCGCGAGGTGTATCTCCGTGGCCGCGAGGTCTTCCAGACCGGGGCTGGTTGTTATGCGGTACTGCACTTGTACGGCATGGTCGGGCGCGATACATTCACCTCCATATGGAACCAGTCGATGATCTTCATGTCCTTCGTGATCAGCTAGACCAGAAAAGGACCTTCCTCATTGTCCTCTGGCGGGAGAACAATCCGGAAATAGACCGCTATCTCGCCCGAATGCAACGCCTTGTTCGCCAGTATCCACCACTGAAGTCATTCAGTGTCTGTCTCGATACCCATCCCACTGCAGCGGCGCGCTTCGGTGCGTTTCAGCCCCCGGCTGTCGTTATCTATGCGAATGGCAAAATGGTACTGAAGGTATCCGACACCTGCGACAGCGCTCCGATTCGTGCAAAGCTCGACAGCATCTACAGGACCTGAGCAACCGGGACGTCATGGTCCGGCGGAGCCGTACATGACATCCGGATCGATAACCGGTGTACCAAGGCGGTTCTCAGCAGTAATCCTGCCGGCATCGTCAATCAGGACCCGTCGGTAAAAACACGAGCGGAAGCCGGTATGACACGCCGCTCCGCCTTTCTGCTCAACACGCAGCCACACGCAGTCTTCATCACAGTCGACAAGAACTTCATGCACAATCTGGACATTTCCACTCTGCTCACCTTTGTGCCAGAGCGACTGTCGGCTCCGACTGAAATACCAGCCTTCACCTGTTTCAAGCGTTTTCCGGAACGCCGCTTCGTTCATGTAGGCCTGCATCAGGACTTCGCCAGTCAGGTAATCGCTGACTACGGCCGGCACAAGCCCCGACTGGTCGTATTTTAGTTGCACGCGGACACCTCCTGCATCATCCTGTACGAACGGCAGTCGCCTCCACTTCGAGAGGGGCGTCTTTCGGCAGCCCAGCTACCTCTACAACAGCACGGGCCGGGAAAGGAGCTGGAATCAGCTTCTCATACACGGCATTGACGACAGGATAGTCGGCCATGGACCTGAGATATATTCTCACCTGAGTAAACTGCCAGCGCCCCCCTGCAGAAGCAAGGATGGAACACAGGTTCGACAGTGCCTGTTCCGCTGCACGGTCGATCGCATCGAAGACGGGCTCGCCCTGTGGCGTAAGCGGAAGCTGCCCCGAGATATACATGGTGTCGCCCGCAATAACAGCCTGGTTATACGGCCCGATCGCCCCCGGCGCTTTCTGTGTCTGTATGATGTCGACGGTTCTGCTGCTCATACCCCCTCCTTCTTCTGTACCTTTGCCCAGGTATCCTTGAGTGAAACGATACGATTGAACACCGGCTTTCCAGGCGTACTGTCTTTCGCGTCAGCAATGAAATAGCCGTGGCGAAGAAACTGGTAACGATTGTCGACGGAAGCTTCGTTCAGCGACGCCTCGCAAACGGCGTGTTCGTGTCGCACAAGACTGTCGGGATTCAGGTTTTCCAGCCAGTTCTCACCGGCTTCTTCGTTCACCTGCGCGGGGTTAACCGTACTGAACAGATGATCGTATACGCGAACCTCGGCGGATACCGCGTGGGCGGCGCTCACCCAGTGCAGGGTTCCCCTGACTTTGCGATTGTCGGGCGTGCCTCCTCCCCGACTCTCAGGATCATAGGTACAATGAAGCTCGGTGATACTCCCTGCATCATCGGTTATGACGTCGGTACAGGTAATGTAACAGGCGTGTTTCAGCCGCACTTCGGTACCGGGACTCAATCTGAAGTATTTTTTCGGAGGGTCCATCATGAAGTCCGACCGCTCAATGTAGACTTCGCGACTGAATGCGACAGACCGGGTTCCCGCGGACGCGTCTTCCGGGTTGTTCACGGCTTCAAAATATTCAGTCCCGTCCTCCGGATAGTTTGTGATTACGACTTTCACCGGATCAAGCACCACCATGACGCGTGGTGCCGTTTTGTTGAGCTCCTCACGGATGCAGTATTCAAGCAGACTCAGGTCTATAGTACTTTCGGTTTTCGAGACTCCGATACGAGTGAGAAATTTGCGTATACTCGACGGGGTATACCCGCGTCGCCTGAGGCCACAGATCGTCGGCATGCGGGGATCATCCCAGGACTCCACATACTGCCCTGTTACGAGCTCGAGGAGCTTCCGCTTACTCATGACCGTGTAGGTCAGATTGAGACGGGCAAATTCAATCTGTTGAGGATGATGTATGCCGAGTTCATCGAGAAACCAGTCGTAGAGCGGACGATGATTTTCAAACTCGAGCGTGCATATGGAATGCGTTACGGCCTCAATGGAGTCGGACTGCCCGTGGGCCCAGTCGTACGTCGGGTAGATGCACCAGGTATCACCTGTCCGATGATGATGATGTCGGCGGATGCGGTACATCGTTGGATCACGCATGTTGATATTCGGGTGTGCCATGTCGATTTTCGCTCGGAGCACGTGTGCACCATCGTCAAACTCGCCAGCGCGCATACGCGAAAAGAGATCAAGGTTTTCCTCGATGGTTCGATCGCGATAGGGGCTGTTCCTTCCCGCTTCGGTCGGTGTTCCGCGGTGCTCCCGTATTTCGTCGGCATTCAGACTGTCGACGTAGGCTTTGCCGGCTCTGATGAGCTGCACCGCGTACCCGTACAGCTTCTCGAAGTAGTCACTGGCGTAGTGCTCCCGATCCGCCCAGTCGTATCCGAGCCAGCGTATATCGTACTTGATTGCGTCCACATACTCGGTGTTTTCACGACTCGGGTTTGTATCGTCAAAACGGAGATTACAGATACCTTCAAACTCGGAAGCGATGCCGAAATCAACACTGATCGCCTTGGCATGACCAATATGCAGGTAACCGTTGGGCTCAGGCGGAAAGCGCGTACAGACCTTTCCCGCAAATCTTCCGCTTCGCTTGTGTTCGACTACGATACGACGAATAAAATCAAGACCGTCGAGTTCGGTGTCCTTTTCCGGACGAGTATCAGACATCAGGAGCCTCCGTTGAGAGTGAACAGAGAAGCTATCACAACAGGGGTCACCACTTCAAAGGGTACCGACAACGGTCACGCACAGATGCCGTGATCCGCCTCGGTCCCGGTGCTCACAGAGGTAGATACCCTGCCAGGTTCCAAGAAGCGGCCTACCATTACGTACGGGAAACGAAACCGTCGAGCCGAGAATTGAAGATTTTGCGTGTGCGGGCATATCGTCGGAGCCTTCGAAGGTGTGAACGTAATCAGGACTTCCCTCCGGAACGATCCTGTTGAAGATCGTCTCCATATCTGTCCTGACGTCCGGGTCGGAGTTTTCGTTCAACGTTAGAGAGGCAGACGTATGAAGCAGAAAGACCTGACAGATTCCTGCGGCGATGCCTCCAAATCCGTCCGTGCCGCCGAGCACTTCGCCGGTTACGAGATGAAAACCCCGTGCCCGCGGCCTCAGGCGTATGTCCCACTGACCGGTGTAAAACTGTTGCGGCATCGTTTGTCCTCCTTTCCGTATCGCATGATAGAGTGTTACTGTAACGGCTTATGGAAACAGATGTAATACTCATCGGTGCCGGTCCCATAGGTTTAGAAACGGCCTGTGCTCTCAAGCACGCCGGCGTCGACTATATACATCTCGAGGCAGGACAAATCGGGCAGACCATTTACGACTGGCCGCGACACGCACGATTTTTCAGTTCGCCGGAACGCGTTGCCATCGCCGGGATTCCGGTACAGACACACGACCAGGAACAGCTCATCGGGGAAGTCTATCTTGCCTATCTCAGGTCGGTCGTAGAGATCTACGATCTTGACATACATCTCTACGAGCCGGTCACAGCGATCGAGCGCTCCGATACAGGGTTTGTGGTCACGAGTAATAAGCGCGGAACAGCCCGCAACTACCGGTCCCGTTACCTTGTTCTGGCCACCGGAGACATGAACACACCAAACAGGCTCGGTATCCCCGGGGAAGAACTACCACACGTCTCGCATCGGTTTGACGAGCCACATCGCTACTTCAGGCAGAAGCTGCTGGTGGTCGGAGGAAGAAACTCCGCGCTTGAGGCCGCGCTTCGCTGTTTTCGGGCTGGCGCGTACGTCTCGTTGAGCTATCGCAGACCTTACCTGGACTCATCACGGACAAACTCACGTCTTCATCTCGAACTGTCCATTCTCACCCGAAAAAACTACATTCCGTTCTATCCGTCGACGGTGCCGGTCGCTGTCGGCCCTGAACACGTTGATCTTGGACCTTCACGTTACGGAGGGGCGTCAAAACGCGAGACAGGACTCATCCGCGTCGACGCTGACTTCGTGCTGCTTCTTACAGGTTTTCAGGGGCAGGTCGAGTGGCTCAAGAATCTCGGGGCCGGGTTTCACCCGGAATCGGAGATCCCGAAGATCAATGAGGCAACCATGGAAACGAGCGTTCCCGGACTTTTCGTCGCGGGGACGGCTGTTTCCGGAAACCAGCAGTCATACAAAGTCTTCGTCGCGACAGCGCACGAACACGGTCCGAAAATCGTGCGGGCGATTACCGGTACGAGCCATGCACCGTTCGGAACGGTCCCTTCCCGACGATATCCGTTCACGATTCAGGACATCGCCTCCAAAGACAGCTGACGTTCAATCCACGATCTCGTCGATCATGACGTTCATGACGTCTACAATGGAAAGAAAAAATGTCACAAGGCTTGAAATACTTTCCTGCTGCAGGCGAAAACCGATGGCGCCCTGATGCCCACCGCCGTTTTCGATATCGAGCTTTCCGATAAGATCGCGCAGATCAAGGGTGGTGAAGGATTTACTGCGTCGGGCACGAAACTGTACAAGCTCAGGGTGTTCGGGATTCCACGCATATCCGACGAGCGACAGGTATCCGCTTTCTTCGGCGAGTGCATCCGCAAGCGATCGTAACACCGTGCTCACCGTGTCCCAGCCGAATTGCCTGTGCAACTCATCTGCCTTTTTTTTCGATAGGAGCAGCGTCGAGACACGCCTGTGCATGACACGTTCGGCCCACAACGCTTCATAACAGCGTCGTTCGTCGTCGGTGAGACGCTCGAGTTCGTCAAAAACCTGCTCGACGCTTGAAAAATTACCACTGCGATCAACGGTCTTTTCTTCAAGCAGCATTCCATACACCTCAGTAAACACGCGATACATCCGACGTTCTTTGCTTGTCTGAAGGAACGAGCCGAGCTTTGTATCTCCGATGATTCCGGTAACGATGGCGAGAACGATATTTCTCGAGAAGATTTCGCGAATATCATGCTCTTCAAGCAGATCGGGCCGTTGTGTCAGTTTGTACACGATAACACCGACAAGCTCTGCGGCACTGGTAGCCCGATCAACCATGGCGAGCTCAGTACCGGCCTGATACTCACTGTCTGTACCGAGATGATGATCAACCTCTATGACGGCAACGGCCGGATCTGCTATCAGTGTGTCAATTTCAGCGCTTTCAACACGCAGAGCTCGTTTTGCAGTGTCACAGATAACGAGCGTATCAAAACGCTGTACCGGAAATGTGTAGACAACAGAAATGGCATTGTACGTGCAGATACGCAGGAGATACTCGAAGTTCTCGTTCACGCGCTCGTCAAGAAATATCGTTACTGGTTTCGCAAACTTGTTTACCAGAAGCGCGAAGGCGACCATACTCGCAATACAGTCCTCGTCGGGCCGTTTGTGCCCTATGATCAGAAAGGAATCCCTCTCGTGTATGTTGTCGAGGATTCTGTTTACGACACGATTTCGTGAAGCAATCGTCTTGAACTCGGTTTTCATTGTTTATTAAGCCCCCACGTCGGCCCTCTTCCAGACTTCCGCTCTGTTTCTACCGGCACTTTTCGCGGCGTATAAGGCTTCATCCGCACGGTCCTTCAACTCCCGGGCAGTCTTTCCATGAACCGGCAGCGATGCCACGCCTACACTCGTGCTGACGGTATCGATCGGGCCATCGACTTCCTGCAGCACGGTCAGCTCCGACACACCGTGAACCAGCTTCCACGCGATCTCCAGAGCTTCAGACGGTCCCGTGTCAGGCAGAATAACAGTAAACTCATCTCCACCGTATCGCGCTGGCAGGTCAGTTTCACGAAGCGTCTGGCGAATTACCGGTACGAGCGACCTGATGACGTGGTCACCAAGCTCCATACCGTAGGCTTCGTTGATCGCGTGAAAGTGGTCGAGATCAAACATGAGAACCGACATCGGGCGCCCTTCCGCAAGCGCTTGTGCGGTCTGGTCTTCAATAGCATCGTCGAGGAACCGACGATTATACAGCCCGGTAAAATCGTCGGTTATGGCCCGCTTGCGTGCGCCTTCACCCCAGACAACCATATCTGACAGAAATTTACTCGAGTTTGTCAGACGGCCCGTCGTTGCCTCGAGCATGCGGTACATGATCTTGATCGCTGCGCGGGGATGATCGTGAACGAGCGAGTAGAAGTCTCGGGAACTCATGCTGTACAAGGTAGAAGCCTCTTTCGTGATGCACGAAGCCGACCGTGGCGAGCGATCGAAAATCGCCATTTCACCGAGAAACGTGCCTGCTCCGAACTGCGCGACTTCGAAACTGTCTCCGGAGGGAAGTTCGACGGTCACCGCTACCTGACCTTCTGCAATGATAAACAGTTCGTCGCCTTCATCTCCCTGGCGAAAAAGAATCTCATTCGGATCAGCTGAAATCCGGCGAAGACTGTCAGCAACTGTTGAAAGCTCGGATCGATCGAGCTTCTTGAAGATGTCGATACCCGAGAGGAACTGTACGAGATCGGTGGTCATGACCGTGTCTCCGGAAGAACTGTCGACGCGAGTCCTTGATCGCCCGAGACGGCCGTACGGTTTCCGCCGCAATCCCTGGCCTCGAAAAGAACCTCACTGCTGCGAGTAATAAGATCTTCTCCCGTGCCTGCATGATCAGGGTAGATGGCAACGCCGACCGAAAACGGCATATCAAGACTCGAAACGCCAGATACTACGTTACTGATATCCAGATGCATGAGCTTCTCCCGTACGTCGTCTGCCATGCGTCGAGCTCCTGCCACATCGCATTGCGGGACAAGAACCACCATCTCGTTACCCCGATATCTTATTGCCGGGTTCTCGCCCGCCCAGCCCCGCACTGTTGCCGCGATCCTCCGAAGTATGGCATCGCCTGCATCGTGACCGTAGGTATCATTCAGTTTTTTGAAGTTATCCGGCTTGATCATGATAGAGGCAACTGGAGCGTTTTCTTCGGCAAGCAGACGCGGGAGCTCTTCTGACAGATAAGCCTGATTGAACAGACCGGTCAGTTTATCCCCGTAGACCTGTCGGCGCAGTTCCTGAACCCAGGGCGTATTTTGTGAAATGAGTGAGTTTGTCTCCCGTATGCGTCCTGCCACCACGGTGATAAACCTGTGGAGAAGACGTGCTGAAAGCGATGGAATCTCTTCGAGAACATCGTGCAGGGCCAGTCCTTCAGCGGGGAAGCGTACAACAGATGAATGATCGGAAAGACGGGCCGATGCGCTTCGTCTTCCCGAGCTGAACAAATCTATATCTCCGAAGTACTCACCCGAAATGTATTCCGCAATATCGGTCGTCCGTTCCTCACTGTCGGATCGCGAAATGACAACACTGCCTCCCAGGACAATGAAGAGGGCATCCCCGGAATCACCCCTCGCGAAAAGACTGTGAGATCTGTCCGCGTGCAGAACTTCGGACCAGCCGATTATCGACACGAGTTCATCGTCGTTCAGGTCGGCGAAGAGATCTATACGTCGAAGTACGCTCTTCAGTTCCTGTTCGGTGTTTTCTGCTTCCATGGAGTTAACTCTCGGGTCGTGTGCATTGAGTGTAACGCGATATCACTCTTGCGTCATGCATTTGTTGAATACACAAGCACTTTCGGTTTACGACTCTCGTCATATCTCTCTCTCCGCTCATCGGGAAGATCAGCAATTGTGCCGTTTCTGAAACCGATTTGAAGAAACCAGTCGGTTGCACCTGTCGTCAGGGCGAAAACTGCCGTCATTCCCCGACCTCGTGCACGATCAAGCTGATAGTTTACCAGCTTTTCACCTATCCCCAGGTGCTTGAAACGTTCATCAACCGCAAGAGCTGCGATTTCACCTCGATTGCCGGAAAGCGCGTGCAGCGCACAGCACGCACGTATCGTTCCGTCGACTTCGCTCACCGCGTACTCGCCAAGGGCCCCTCGGAGCGCGTCTTCATCCCGATGAAGCAGCAGACCACGGTCAATGTACGGCTGCATCAGGCGCAACACGTCTGTAAGGTCTTCGCTCATCATGGGTCGCACGCTCTCGTACTCGTTTGCATGGACCATGGTACCGATGCCGAGGTTGGAGAAAATCTCCTTCAGCACGAAACCGTCAATGGTGCCGTCGACAATGTGCACACGTTTCACACCGCTGCGAAGCGCACGTATCGTATGCCTGAGTCTGAGAATTGCGGGCAGATCCTTCTGATGTTCATTCAGTTCGATTACGCTTTCGGCCTGCGATACCGTCAGGCGACTCATTCTCCCGTCGTCCTCACGGATTACATCAGAAGGCAGCACGAGCTTCAGCGATGAGTCCGAGGGTCCGTCGGTTACAAAAAAAAGCTTCTCGGCCGCAAGAGAGCCTGCAATCTGAACGGCGAGTTCATCGCTTGAAACGTTGTATGGTGCTCCGGTTGCACTCCAGCCTATACACGGGACTATGGGAATCATCGCGTCGTTCATGACACGCTCGAGAACCTCGCGTTGTACGCGTTCCACTGATCCGGTGTGCTGAAAGTCTATGCCTCCCGAGATGCCGAAACCCCGCGCCCGGACCCAGTTGCCAATGACGGCGCTGATTCCACGAGCCGAAAGCTCCGTCATGATCCGATTGGCAACGTCAAACGCGGCCATTTTTATAAGTGGTATCGATTGCTCGGGAGTAATGCGCAGCCCGTCAACGTGCTCTGCCTGCTGACCGTACCGTACGAGAATTTCGTCGATCCGTTTACGAGCACCAGGGACTATCACGATGCGAATGCCGTGCTGACGAAGAAGCGAAAGATCGGACACGAGACCGGACAGCGCGCTGCTGTCGTGCAGACTGCTGTCGAGCTTGACGACGAAGGTTGCCCCGCGAAAACGGTTGGCGTACAGGAATACTTCCCGTATGAGATCTATCTGGTTACGAAGAATGTCGGGTTGAATCATGTCCTGAACGCCCTCCATCCTGGGGATTGAAAAACACCTGTTCGAGTCTACTGAAAAGCCAGTCTGTTGCAAGTGCGACGCCTGCGGCGGTGACTGCGCCTGTAAAGACGAAGGCGGTGTTGTTCCGGACGAGCCCCGCGATAATGACCGTGCCGAGCCCCCCCGCGCCGATTGTTGCCCCGATTGTTGCGGTCCCGATATTGATGATCACCGACGTGCGTATCCCTGCAACGATAACCCGCGCCGCGAGCGGAAGCTCAGTCTGCAGAAGCACCTGACTCGGCGTCATACCCTGTCCCTGTGCCGCTTCAATAAGACCTGCGTCGACCGATTCGATTCCCTCAATGGTGTTATTGAGTACAGGCAGAATGCCGAAGGCGAAAAGCGCAGCCACGGTGGGCCTGAATCCGAATCCGAGAACCGGGAACGCAAGCGCCAGAATTGCAACAGGGGGAAAGGTCTGGGCAAAGTTGGACAATCCCCGTACGAGCGGAAGAAAATCCCGTCCGCAGGATCTCGTGACAAACACACCGAGACTGAACCCTGCGAGTGAAGCAAGTACACTCGACAGGAGTACGAGAGACAGGTGCTCGCCGAGCATGTGTGGCAGACCGGTTCGCAGGTAGATGAGCTCCCGGGTAGCCGGAAACAGCACACGAAGGATGGTCGCTCGAAAACTTACCGAGAAGACGAACGAGCCGAAAACCAGAAACAGGACGATGAAAGTGACAACAATGAGTGAGCTCCGAGCTTTCACGTGCTCGCCCCGCCGTAACCCGCACGCCGTATCGCCTCGAGCGAGATCGACCCGAGAATCCGGTTTTGAGCATCGCGTACGGGAATCTGATCGGACGGAACGGCGAGTATTCTCGAAAGTGCTTCCCGAAGTGTCGCGCTGGCAGGCACTGAGGTATGATCTTCGGATTCGACCCTGCTTGTATCCTGCGACATGTAATCAGAGACGGAAAATCTACCGAGACGCTTCAGGGCCCGATCGGTCCCGACGAACTCGCGTGCGAAGGCGTTGGAGGGGTGACCGAGAAGCTCTTCCGGCGCTGCTTCCTGTATAACCAGACCATCCTGCATAAGCACGATCCTGTCGGCGACACGAACCGCCTCGTCAAGGTCATGCGTAACGAAAATAACGGTCTTTTTAAGCTTCCGCTGCAGAGAGATGAACTCATTCTGCAGCGTCTCCCTGTTCAGAGGGTCGACCGCGCCGAAAGGCTCATCCATAAGTAGAACGGGCGGGTTAGCAGCGAGAGCTCTGGCCACGCCGACCCGCTGCGCCTCTCCGCCCGACAATTGCGAAGGATACTTCCGGGCGTATGAGTGGGGATCCAGACCGATAAGTTCCAGCAGATCAAGCGCGCGGGTACGCCTCCAGGTCTTATCGCGACCGAGCAGCCTGGGAACCAGGCCAATGTTATCCTGGACCGTCATGTGTGGAAGAAGGCCTGCACTCTGTATGACGTATCCTATACCCCGGCGCAGCTCCTCGACGGCAAAACTCTTGACTGGTCTTCCGTCGACGCGTACGTAACCGTCGTCGGGCTCAAGGAGCCGGTTCACGAGTTTGAGACTCGTGGACTTTCCACAGCCCGAAGGTCCAATAAGAACGGTCACACATCCGTCCGGGACCGTGAACGTAACACCGTCGAGAGCGCGGTGAGTACCGTAGTATTTCACGACTCTATCGAACTCTATCATTGCCTACTCCACAGTCCGGACACCTGGTATAGCCCGACCGATAAAAAACCCGAACACGCGGTCGATAACAATCGCCAGCACGACGATAGGAATGACTCCCATAACGATCAGATCAGGTGCAGCCTGCCCAAGTCCCTGGAAAACGAAGTTACCAAGCCCCCCTGCACCGATCAGGGCTGCAACTGTCGTGTTTCCGACTGTCTGTACAGAAGCAACGCGTATGCCACTGAGAATTATTGGCAAGGCGACAGGAATCTCCAGCATAAAAAGCAGCTGTTTCTGAGTCATGCCCATTCCCTTACCGGCCTCGATGACTGCCGGGTCCATAACGGAGAGGCTCGTATATGTATTACGGAGGATTGGAAGCAGACTGTAAAGAAACAGTGCAATTATCGCGGGTGCATTTCCGATACCCCGTATACCCAGTTGTCTGAGAAAGGGATAGCGTTGTGACAGAAACGCGAGCGGCGCGATCATGAGACCAAAAAGCGCCAGACTGGGAATGGTCTGGAGTCCGCTCACGACACTGAATACGGGTTTTCGCACGACGGGATAGCGGTACGAGGCAATGCCGGCGGGAACACCCACGAGTACCGCAGAACCAACGGCCATAGCCGCTATACGCAGATGCGCAATCAGTTCCGAGAAAAACCGCTCCTCGCGCACCCGGTACTCGCGGATAAAGGCGATGTCTTCGAGCAGTCCGAGCCAGAACATCACGAACAGACAGAGAGATATCGCGACGACAAGCAGTGTTCCCGTCCATCCCTGCGCTGCGCGGGAAAACTCGGAAAAAAGAATTATGCCGCTGAGAATCAGGAACCAGAAGCCACCGGCCGGAGCCACACGACCGAGACCGAGCTCACGTTCTACGAGTACACTGCTGCCGATCGTTGCGGCGAGAAGCCATGGCAGGACAATCAGGACCGATCCTATACCTGCGAGAAAGCCCGCTCGGACTCTCGCGGGCATGCGCACAAGACTGATCACGACCGGCACCATCAAGCAGGCAGTGAGAAAAACGCTGTACGGGACCGAAGCCGAAAGAAGGCTCAACCCCGTCCCGCCGTCGAGACGGTGCTCCCGGATCGTGAACAGGGGTAAAAACACACCCGTCGCGCCGATGATGACGGCAAACACGACGGGTTTACGTACGAGCCATGATTCGACTGTCGCGCCGGAATCAGTTACCACGGAAATGTACCGCGCTAGTCCAGAAACCCGCTCGCTCTGAGCCACGTGGAGGCAACATCGGACGCAGCAAGGCCCTCGATGGCAATCCGGGAATTCAGTGTCTGCAAGGTCTCAAGAGTTAACGCCTCAAACACCGGTGCCAGAATTGACTCGATTTCAGGATACTCGGCGAGCACGGAGCTGCGAACGATGGGTGCCGGTTCGTATACGGGTTGAACGCCAAGAGTGTCGGCAAGAACGCGCAGGCCGAGGGCCGCGAGCTCCCCGTCAGTTCCGTACGCCATCGCGGTGTTTACCCCGTCGGTCTCCTGTGCAGCGGCCCGAATCGTCATAGCGGTGTTGCCACCCGAAAATACGACCAGATCATCAGAACCAAGGCTGAAACCGTACGCTTCCTCAAACGCAGGCAGCACGTCGGGTCGCGTCACAAACTCTTCGCTCGCTGCGAGGCGGATGTCCCCACCTCTATTCACGAAATCGGCCAGATCTTCAAGACTGGTCAGGCCGGCTTCATCGGCGAGATCACTCCGAACAGCAATCGCCCAGGTATTGTTTGCCGGGGCAGGAGTCAACCACTCGATATCATGTGACTCACGATCAAGCTCCCGAACCCGTTCATAAGCGAGAACAGGATCTCGCCACAATTCGTCTCCGGCTTCGTCAAAGAAAAAGGCTCCATTACCCGTATACTCAGGATATATGTCGATCTCGTCGGAGATGATTGCCTGTCGAATGACGTCTGTCGGCCCGAACTCAGTATTGTCTACTACGTCGAACCCGTTTTCCTGAAGCAGCTGTACAATCATGCTGCCAAGCAGTGCTCCTTCCGTATCAATCTTCGAAGCAACCGTGACAGGACCCTTCGCAGCGTCCTCCGGTTCGGGACTGCCTCCGGAAAACACCGAAAACGGAAAGAAAAGAATCAGACCCGAAAGGAGAACGGTTAATATTATTCTCTTATAAACCATAACAACCCTCGTTTTTTTCTCCGAATACCATGAGTCAGACGGAGAGTGTATTCCCCTTTAGCCTACTGCCTGATAAAAAAAGCGTCAAATCCGACTGCCTGTGCTTATTGAGACGCTCAGCGGAGTTCGCGTACACTCGGAACGCCATGAACACAGACCTTTTTCAGCTTGATCATGTACAGATCGGTAGCGAAACGCTTCACGATGCGCTGCAACGTTACAAAAGGCGCGGATTCCGGGTCGAATCCGGCGGATTTTCCGACGCCACAGGGGCGTCGGTAGCCCAGATCCGATTCGAGAACGGTACGGGATTACAGTTTGTGGAAATGCACGACGGCTGGCGATACATGCAAAAACGGAAACGGGTGTACCGGCAGTTCGGCAGAAAACGTATAGTCGAGGGAGGTCTGCTTTCAGCCGTGCGGGCGTATCGTTACTTTGATCGTGGACACGCCGGTTACAAGGGATACGCACTGCTCGCCTCGGACACCGAAGAAGCGCACGAACGACTTCGCACAAACGGGTATCGGGATGCAGGATTTACCGACTATTACAGTGGAGACGGCTCTACGATTTCCTGCCGGACCTACGTCGACCCGGCCTCCCTCGCCATGCCCATCGTGTACGTCGCGACATTACCCCCGGGACAAGGTCACGCAAATGCCGCAGCCGGCCTGTTCCGCCTTGAAATAGGCTCGCGAGAGCCGGCTGAATCCGTCCGACGCTTGATGGAACTCACCGGAAACGAGATTCTTGACCCTTCAAGCTCCGGTGTGCCACGCCCCACCATACGGGTCGGAGCGGTCAATATCGAATTTTCGGCGGTCGATACCGCGCTTGAGGAAGGCGTTCTCGAGACAGGAATACTCGCCGGCTTCCCCGGCCATAACGTCCTGTATGCACCGGAAACAAATGACGGTGCGGCCGTCCACATGAGCTATCGTTCCGCGGAGCTTTCTCGCAAGGAAACTGACTGAAGAAAGCCCCGGGTCGCGTCTATCATCGTTTCCGGTATCGTGTGACCACCGTGAAACTCGTGAAAATCCGGCCTTGCGCCGGCGTCTTCGAGCATGTCTCGAAGATCCCGCCCCGACGCAATCGGTAAAATCTCATCTGCGCTGCCGTGACTCTGAAGTACGGACAAACCGCGCAAACGATCCGACCGCTCGACGTATCGATCCCTGGCTATCAGAGCTCCGGAATACAGGATCAGTCCGTCAATCCTGGACTGCACGGCAGTCTCAACAGCCATCATAGCTCCCTGACTGAACCCTGCGGCGATAATCAGGGAGGAATCAAGGCCCTGCTCGTGAAGCGAAGTGAGCACCGTCTCTGCGCCGCGGACAAGCCCCTCCGGCTGCATATCGGGAAGGCCTCGGAAATACCGCCCGGTCATGGCCATCTGCAGTTCGTCAGGACGTTCGGGAAACCACGCGTAGCCGAAGGTTTCACTGCCATACCGCAGCGGTACGGGAGCCTGCGGGCAGAACACATTCCACTCCCCTTCAGGATCAAGCAGATCAGCGAGAGAAAACAGATCCTCCGCAGTAGCCCCGAAACCATGGTACAGAATGACCGTTCCGCGAGCAGCCCCGTGTCCGCGCCTGAGCCGGTACGACAGCGCAGGCATTAATACCGCTCCGCGCGTACAAGCCAGTCGTGATCTGCCACGTACGAGGTGAGCTCGTCCATCGCACGGGATACGTCGCTGTTGTCCCTGCCCCGGACGGTAATTCTGGTTCGGTACTCCGGCTGGTCCCAGTACGGATACGATCCGACACTGAGATCAGGGTACCGCAGCTGAAAACGGTTCAGCCATGTCACGTAATCCGATTCATCGGCCGTCAGAAACACCTGGCCACCGAGAAATGCACCTTTCGGTGTGAGTGATGCACAGATACGATCGATTTTGTCCTCGAATGCGCGCGGAAGTCCCGGAAGAATGTATACGTTCCGGCATCGTACAACCGGCCAGGGACTCCCGATTTCCTCGAGAAGAACGTCGGCCCCTTCCGGTATCAGAGCCATGCGTTTCAGATCGTCGTGCATACGGTCGCCATAGCGCTCATGAAGAAAACGCATGATTCTCCGGCTTTCGACAAGCTGAACGTCAAAGCCGTGCGCTATACCTTCGAAGGTTATGTCGTCGTGGGTGGGTCCGACCCCCCCCGATGAAATCACGATTTCATATTCTTCTGACAGCTCTCGTGCTGCCCCGCCAATGCGTTGCCTGTCATCGGGAATCACCCGGATTTCCCTGACATCGTATCCGAGTGGACTGAACTGCTGAATAATGTAGTCGGAATTCTTGTCCTTGATGCTCCCCGAAAGAATCTCGTCTCCAATAAGAAGCACTCCGACTGTTGCTGATTGCGTACGGGTGTCATGACTGTCCATTTACCTGACCTTCAGAAGTATGCCGAAAAGAACGATGATCAGCAGGATCTGCACGAGACTGA
>SKXQ01000143.1 GCA_007128315.1 Spirochaetaceae bacterium
CTGGGTTACCTCTTCCAGAGACGTGATTGCCTTCTCCCGTTCCCGCGCCATGGTGGATACCGAAGCGATTGAAGCTGACATCTGTTCCATAGCGGATGATGTCTGGTTAATGCTGGCGGATTGTTTATCTGCGCCCTGGGCCTGGTCTTTGAGTTTCAGGGTAATGCTGTCTACGACCCGGAGCACTTCCTGAACCAAGCCGTCGAGTCTGGAAAACTGTCTCTCAATGCTTTGGATGTTACTGGTAATTTCATGAACCGTAGCCGACGTTTCTTCGGTACTGGAGCTCAGGTCATCCTGTAATTCATGGGCTTCCCTGGTGGTGGCTTGAATATTGCGAATGATGTCTTTTAACTGAATGATAACCTGATTGGCATGGTTTGCCAGAACGCCCATTTCATCTTTCGATCGGACCACGATATTCTGCGTTAAATCCTGATTACTCAGAGCATACATCCCTGTTTCCACCAACTTCAGCCGCATCGTGAGTTTTCGGGTAAAGCTCAGTAGCAAGGCAAGGATGAACAAAATACCCAGGGAAAGAATGACAAGAGATTGTCTGATAAGAGCTTGTTGAGTTTCGTTTACCTCGATTTCCAGACTTTCCGGAAGCTGTGTAAGCAGCCGTTCAAAGGAGCTGGAAGAAGAGATAACCCCCAGGGTCAGACTGGTAAGAATGGCAATCTGGAACCGATACTCCATGATTTCCGGTTCGTATCCCAAAACAGCCTGCATTTCCAGTACGCTGCGGTTCTGAGCTCGTTCCAGAAACGGCTGGTTGCTCGAATCAGCAAAAAAGTCGGGAATGTTCCGAACTTCCGGATGAACAATATTCCATAAGTTTGTCAGGTTTTCGATAAGAACAGCGGTACTGGGGGTACCGAGCAGAGCTTCATTCCGGATAAGGCCTGTCTGGGCTGAGAGAAAGCGATGATAAGAAGGCTCCCACTGCTCGGTATAGTAGGTGGCCAGGGGAGTGCTCGCCAGGAGCTGTCCGGTTTTTCCCGCAAGGTCATTCCATGACGCAAGGGTCAGCGCCGCATCCCTGCTACCGCGTTCGAGTCCCTGAATGGTCGCCAGGGAAGAGAAAAGAAAGAGTGTGATGCTGAGAAAAATAACCAATGTCAGAGAAATAATCGCCAGGAGTTTTGCTCGAATCTTCATTTGTCGCACTGTACTCCGATTACGAACTCTTTTCCAATGCACGGAAGTCTTTAACACTGCTACTCGCGTACAGGCGAGATAGGGGGTGCGGACAAAGACTTGGACTACAATCTGAAGGAGGTAGTCCGTGATTTCGTATGACGATCGAATGAAAACTGTCCTGTTTTACATCAAGGACGACAGGGGAGCGGCCGCTACGACTCATGACCTTGGGTATCCGTGCCGCGAGACACTCCGACAGTGGATTAAAGAGCGATGCCCCGGTATCCGCACGGCGTCTGTACAGCCTCGCCGCGCGTACCGAAGCGCTCTACCCTCGAAGAGCTCCGCGTGCAGCATCCGCCGGAGCGGTTTACGAGCATCCCCAGGGTGGCGAACAGTAACGACCCGATACCGACCATCTCGCTCCCTTTTCGACAATTCGGGAATTGGATCCATAATAGTCGTATGCAGAGAGAATTATCTGCTCTCATCGAGCGGGATCTCGGGAATAAAATCGTTCTCCTTACCGGACCGCGGCAGTCGGGAAAGACGTGGATTTCACGGCATTTTGAACGCAGCACCGAGTACCTGAGCTACGATAATCCCGATCAACGGGAGATTATCCGGTCGCGGTCGTGGAATCGGCGGAGTGAGCTTATCGTGCTCGACGAACTACATAAAATGCCGTTGTGGACCGGGTTTCTCAAAGGTGTGTACGACACTGAAGGTGCGTCACCTCCGCTCCTTGTCGCCGGAAGTGCCCGGCCTGGCATACACCGACGGACCGGTGAAAGTCTCGCAGGGCGGTTCTTTCACTACCGCCTGCATCCCTTCGATGTGCGCGAGCTGGCGGGAAGCATGGAACCACGCGTAGTACTCGAAAAGATCTGCACGACGGGTGGCTTTCCGGAGCCCTTTCTGGCGGACGATCCGATGTTCCATCGCCGGTGGCGACGAACACACCTGGATGTGATTTTGCGGCAGGATCTGCTTGATACCGCACAGGTTTCAGGCCAGGGCGGGGCACGTCTGGAAAACGCGGTTGCGTGCTCGCTTGTAAAGGCGCTTCAGCATGCAGAGGATACCGATGGCATTCCCCGGTCGCTTCACTATCTGCGAACTCGCGACGCTCACGAGCTTGATTTCTGCGTCGTACAGGATAACTCGGTCACCCACGTATTCGAGGTGAAAACGTCGGATACTTCGCTTTCTCCCGCGTTTTCCTGGTTTCGTACCCGCTTTCCGGACGCGCGTCGTATACAGCTCGTTGCTGAAACCGACCGCATTCAAACCTGGCCCTCGGGCGAGGAGCTTCACCGTCGTGTCTACGGAGACCCTTCGCAGCGTGTAGTCTGCGAAGACACGCTCGAGTTCTGCAACGACGTTGTACCACAGGTCGTCTGCGCGAAGGCCGGTGGTTCGCCGTACGGCGCGCCGCATGCCAGGAAAGGGCCAGCGCTGGAAGTGGCGGTTCAGCTCGTTGAACGAGTCTTTTCCGTATTCGCGAAGCAGATGGTCTACAATCAGGTGTCCGGAGGCATAAAACCTCCCACCGGGGGCGAGCGCTGTCTCTGCGTATACGGTGGGGCCTTCAAGCGCCAACCCCGGCAAAAAAATCAGACTCGGCGATGGAGCGGCAGGTAGGAGGCAAAAAAGCCGTTGGCTTCGGTGGTGTAGCCGTAAATAACGACGACGATCCGCTCGCGAGGTTCGTAGTTCACGAATCGCGTGGTCGAATCGTAGACGCGATCGGCCATATCTACGACCCGTTCAGCCGTGTACCGGTCGGTTTCGTCGAAGACCATGAGAAAGCGCGAAGTAGTGAGTTCCTGCCAGTCGGCCTGTACCCCCTTCGGAATATATTACGGCGAGCAGTACCGGTATCCGACTGCGGTAAGCGCAGGTGTTATCGTCGAGGTTGTATTATTGGTGAAAACAGAGCATGGACCCGTGCCTGGAATCTATCGGATCTCGAAAACGGGTATCTCGGTTTCATCCATAAAAAAACTGACGGTAAAGGGATCGTTGTCCGGCAAGTCTGTTCCCGTCATAAAAAACAGTATTGGTCGGAATGCGTCGCGAAGCTCTCGAATCACATTGTGCACCGTGAGCTCCCCGCCAATCGATTGAAGCTCACTGTGCAGATTAAACTGCATTTCTCCGTGACCGTTTGCCTCTATGAATGGTGTCTGCAGGCTGAGCGAATCCAGTACTACCGCATCTGGACGGAACGACACACTCAGGACCGATTGCCCAATTGACCAGTTATCCGGATCAGCGATCCACGCCTGTTCGTCAAGAAGAAGTTGTGCGTCCATAAGTTCAGTCAGCATCACCTGTCCGGGTACAATCTGCGCACCGGACAGCTCGATTCGCAGGGAATCCAGAATTTCAAGTCCAGCCATCGGTTCAAAGCTCATGATCCAGTCCTGCATCTCGAACGAACCCGTCATCTCGTAGACAAACGAATCAAGCGAACCCGAGACTTCGGGGTCTCCAAGCCGAAATGTGGCATTCTGGAGCCGGGTACCATAGCTCTCAATGCGTAAGATCTGCGCTGCATCGATCTCAGACCCGAGAGGAAGCACTCCCGTCATACCAACCGAAATTGACTCTGCACCGAGTGAAATGTCCTCTCTCGTGTCGTTTACTGACGCTGACCGTGCGGTTAGAGAAACACTTGAAATAACCGCTGTTTCGGGGTTGCGTGCAACTTGCAGGAAGTTATCACGTCCGAGGTCAACGACGACTTCTGCAGCGCCCGCCCGGGTTCTGGGATTGGCAGACTCAAAGGATACATCCGAAATAGTGATTCGTCCTCGGGCCGCATCGACCCGAACATCTCCGAACGAGATTGAATCCTGTAGTTCGAACTCACGAATCCTCGCTGTGATTTCAGCCTCGACCTCTGATCCTGCACGGGAATTAATGATCCGAAGGGCGGAAAAACCTCCGATAAACAGTATCAGGACTATAGCAGTTATGAGTACCGGGGTACGTGACCGAAGTCTGTTTCTGCGCGGCAGGTCAGCGTCTGCGACTGATACTTCTGGTTCTCCATCAGGCTGTTTCTCATGACGCGGTGCAGCTTCGGCCGATATAGTCTTGAGTTCTGCCACGAGGCGCCTGTGTTTATGCGCAATTTTGCGCTTGAGCGTTTCGTAGGTCTCCGGATCCACGGTGTCTTTCCTGGCTTTAAGCGCCTCGTAGGAGCGCTTCAGCTTCTGCAACTCGGCCCGGATTTCCGGGGTGCGATTCAGGTCACGATTCGTCATATTAGCCTCTGTATAATCCTTTAATGTAAATTATAACACGGTTCGTTCGCGGATACGATCAGGAGTCCGACGCCGCGTCGAGGTCGACAATGCGGACGGAGTCCGTTGTTCCCCCGGCGTAATCGGTGGTTTCGTGGCAGACGGCTCCGGCTGTCTCGAGGACTCCCTCGAGGCGCTCCTGTTTCAGCATCTCCTGCTGCAGGCCGATTACCCGTTTTCCCACGTTTACACGCGCGTTCAGTTCTACTTCATCGAACGGGTTCGGAATGTAGTCGTCGGCGCCGGATTCGAGTCCAGCCGCGATGTCCTTCTTGTCGTTCCGCGCGGTCAGCAGAATCAGATACAACGGGGTGCTGCGGGAACCCGAGCGAAGTGTGCGGCAGAGCGCAGCGCCGTCTATGCCGGGCATCTCCCAGTCGATTATGGCGATGTGAGGTGCGTCGTCAAAACAGAAAATATCGAGCGTTTCCCGACCGTCAGCGGCCGTCACCACGTCGAATCCCCAGGGCCGACAGGCTCTGCTCAACGAGCATTCGGGCGGTGCGGCTGTCGTCGGCAACAAGTATTTTCATGCGACTCCCATGCGATACGATGCGGGTATAGTGCAGCACGGGCGACCATTATCTACCCGGTTCTGCGTTGTCGGTGCCGTGGCTTTCTGCGTATGTTCTCGGCACTATGCGAACGTTGCTGTCTTTCTTCATTGTCATGCTCGCCTCCTGCAGTACTTTTTCAGTGGATGAGACTCTGTTGCTGCAACCGATGCGTTCAGTGACACCGCAGACCTTTGCACGACTCGGTCTTGATGGCTTTACGCTCGAGGAGCATTTCTTCGAATCGGACGACGGCACGCAACTGCACGGATGGTTCGTCTCGCGACCGGACCGGGCGCCAGGGCACGAGCAACCGACGGTCGTGCTCTTCGGCGGGGTGGGGTTCTACCTCGTGCATTCAACGCAGTTTCTCGAGCTCTACGCGGCGCTCGACGTCGACGCCTTCCTCTGGGACTACCGCGGGTACGGATTAAGCGACGGCACGGCGACGCTGCCGGTCATGAAGGCGGATGCGCTATCGGTCATCGATTTCGTCGAACAGAGCCTCGGCGTATCCGGGCCCATCGTGGCCCACGGGCACTCCATAGGAACCTTCGTGGCAAGTTACGCGGCGGAACATCGCGGGCTGCGGGCGCTTGTTCTCGAATCACCGGTATCGAACGCGGAGCACTGGCTTCGAAGCGCGGTCCCCGGTGTGGTGCGCAGACTTGTTCGCGTTGAGGTTATGAACGGACTCGCGGAAGCCGATAACACAGCCCGGGTCGCGGATTTTCCGGGCCCGACGTTCCTCGCGGTCGGCTCGGAGGACTTTGTAACGCCACCCGCCATGGCGGAAATGTTGTATGAGCTCAACGGTGCAGGGTGGAAGCGTCTGTACATTCAGGTCGATGGTGACCACAACAGTCTGCCCGGGGACGACGGCTTTCGCGACGGGTTTCGGGCGCTTCTTTCGGCGGTGCGTGGGTAGGGTA
>SKXQ01000096.1 GCA_007128315.1 Spirochaetaceae bacterium
ACATTATCCTTATCGAAGATCACGAGCGAGGTCAGATAGAGGCCGCGTGGGAGTCTCGGGAGTCGGACAGCTTCGGCATGGTCGAGATACCGTAGCAGACGGGAAGTGAACATATGAAACACGGAAACATCGGTGATCGCATTGCGGACGCCATACGGGATCATGTCAGTTCCGATGAGGAACTCAGGCTCGTCAGCAGCTTCTTTTCCGAAGTGGCAGATGAGGATCTTCTGGAGCGGGACGCGGGGCATCTCGTTGAGTCGGTCCGGAGTCTCAAGAAGTTCGCAAAGACACGCGATCCCGGCGAGGCGCTTTTACGGGTCTTCAATCCGGCTCAGAAACAGCACGGCTGGGACGGTGAACATACCTGCATAGAAGTCGTGACCGACAACATGCCATTCCTCGTCGACTCGATCTCCATCGCGCTGAACAGGCGCGGATACACCGTGCAGATGACCGCCCATCCCGTGTTTCGCGTGAGCCGGACCGCGAAGGGTAATATCCGTTCGATGGAGCGTGCCTGGGCAGACGTTCACGACGGAACGTTTCTGGAGTCCTGGCAGCACATGGAAATCGACTGCACCCTTCCGGACAGCGAGCATGAGGCACTGGCGGCGGAGCTGCACGCAGTGCTCAGGGATGTGGCGGCTGCTGTGCACGACTGGGCGGATATGCGCACCCGGGCGCACCGTATACGCATCGATCTGGAGCAGCACGCTCCGCCTGAGAGCCATGTTGAAACCCTGGAACTTGTCGCGTTTCTCGACTGGATGGAAAACAATCAGTTCACCTTTCTCGGCTACCGCGAGTACGAGCTTGTTGCCGAGTCTGAGAGCCCGCACTACCAGCCGAAAGCGGGTACCGGGCTTGGTATTCTTCGTGACGGGCGCAGCGGTCGAGCCGAAGAGATGATCCCCGAACCGGGGCCTTCACAGATCCGGGGCCGGTCGATTCTGACGGTCGCTAAAGCGAATACTCCGTCGACGGTACACCGGTCAGCGTATCTCGACTACATCGGGGTCAAGCGCTTCAACGAAAGTGGTGAGGTCATCGGTGAGCACCGCTTTCTCGGCCTGTTCACCTCCGCCGCATACAGCCGGAGTCCCAGGACGATACCCTACCTTCGCAAGAAGTTCGAGGATGTATTGCACAAGTCAGGACTCTCAGCCGACAGTCACAACGGGAAGGCACTCGCACACATCCTTGAGACACTCCCCCGGGACGAGCTGTTTCAGGGGAGTATCGATCATCTTCTCGAAACCTCACGCGGTATCGTGCAACTTCAGGAGCGGCAGCGGGTCAAGCTCTTTGTCCGGCGCGATGATTTTCATCGTTTTTTTGCCTGCCTGATATTTGTTCCGCGAGACCGTTACAACACGTTCAGTCGATACCGTATCGAAGCGCTGCTGCTCGAGGCCTTTCACGCGAGCAGCATTGAGACATCGGCATCGGTTGACGAGTCCATACTTGCACGGCTTCAGATGACGGTGCGTGGCGAACCGGACGCGTTGAAGAGGCCCGATGTCGGGCGACTCGAAAAACGTATCGCGGACGCAGTTCGTTCATGGGAGGATAAGCTGCAGGCCGCGTTGTATTCGGAGTATGCAGATGAGCAGGCGCGCAGCCTGTTTGAGAAATACAGCGAAGCATTCTCGGCCGCTTACAAGGAAGACGTGGATCCAGCGGAAGTGCCGGCCGACATAGTGCATCTTCAGGAACTTGAGTCAGGAGCAGATATCGTAACGAGCCTCGGTCGACCGAAGTCAGCGTGGCTCGAGCAGGAAGCAGACACCGGTGGCGAGGGAACACGACTCCGCTTCAAGATTTTCCGCTCGGGTCACTACATCGCGATTTCGGATATTCTGCCGATTCTCGAGAATCTCGGTCTCCGGGTCGTTGCAGAGCGCCCCTACGAAATCCACAGAAACGACGGACGGCGTGCATGGATACAGGATGTAGACATGAAGCTCCTCGGAGGTACCCTTGAAGACCTTGAGCCGGTTTCGCAGGTTTTCCGGGACGCTGTGGCAGGGGTCTGGCGCGGGGAGTACGAAAGTGACAGGTTCAACCGGCTTGTGCTGTGCGCCGGGCTTGAACCCTCATACGTGATGTTGCTTCGCGCGTACGGGAAGTACCTCATGCAGACCGGGTTGCCATTCAGTCGGCAGTACATGGCCGCTACGCTCGCTGAGAATCCCCGGATTGCATCCGCACTGATAGAGTATTTCAAGGCCCGGTTCGACCCTGATTACCGTGGAAACCGGGCGTCGGCGATGACCCGCCGTCACAAGGCTTTGCGGGAGATGCTTGAGGGCATACCGAGCCTTGATACCGATCGCATACTCAGGGCGTTCGCGTCGACGATGCGGGCGACCCTGCGCACGAATTTCTATCAGAAGGCGGTCCCGACGACGGTTTCGTTCAAGCTTGACCCGGCCTCCGTCCCCGGTCTTCCGCTTCCGCTGCCCGTGTACGAGATTTTCGTGTATTCTCCGCGCTTCGAGGCGATACACCTTCGCGGGGGCAAGGTCGCACGCGGCGGGCTGCGCTGGAGCAACCGTCCTGAAGATTTTCGCAGCGAGGTTCTCGGACTCATGAAGGCGCAGCAGGTTAAAAACGCGGTTATTGTGCCTGTCGGCGCCAAAGGTGGATTTGTAGTAAAGCAGGTCCTGCCGGGCGACAGGGCAGAACAGCAGGCGGTGGTGCGCGGCTGCTACGCCGACTTTTTGCGTGGTATGCTCGACATTACCGACAACCGTCGGGGGAATGCGGTCGTGGCACCGGAACGATGTGTCAGACACGATGATGACGATCCGTACCTCGTTGTCGCCGCCGACAAGGGAACCGCGACGTTTTCCGATCTTGCAAACGAGGTTTCGGCAGAGTACGGATTCTGGCTGGCGGACGCGTTTGCATCGGGCGGATCGGTCGGTTACGACCACAAGAAAATGGGTATAACCGCCAAGGGAGCATGGGAGTCGGTAAAACGGCACTTCCGGGAACGTGGTATTGATTGTCAGACGACTGACTTTACCTCTGTTGGTATCGGCGATATGAGCGGTGATGTTTTCGGGAACGGCATGCTTCTATCCAGACATACCCGCCTCATTGCGGCCTTCAATCATCTTCATATTTTTATCGATCCGGACCCCGATCCAAAAGTATCGTTCGCGGAGCGAAAGCGACTGTTCGGCCTTGCCCAGTCGAGCTGGGATGACTATCGACGCGATCTCATCTCCACAGGTGGTGGTGTGTACTCGCGGCAGACGAAAAGCATCATGCTCACCAGGACCGCCGCGAAGGCGCTTGGGACCGAACCCGGTGACTATGCCCCCCAGGATCTGATCCGGGAAATACTGAAGGCACCGGTGGATCTGTTCTGGAACGGTGGAATCGGCACCTATGTGAAATCATCGGCCGAGCGGAACCGGGATGTCGGTGACCGCGCGAACGATGGAGTCAGGGTAGACGGGCGCCAGCTCCGATGCCTGATTGCAGGAGAAGGCGGGAATCTCGGGTTCACACAGGCGGGCCGTGTGGAATACGCACGCAGTGGCGGACGCATAAACGCGGATTTCATCGACAACTCCGGTGGTGTCGATTGCTCGGACCGCGAAGTGAACATCAAGATCCTCCTCCAGTCGGCGGGCGGGAGGGGCGGTCTGAGCCCGAAAAAGCGCGACAGGCTTTTTCTTGACATGACCGAGACAGTGGAAGCGCAGGTGCTTCGCGATAACTATCTGCAGGCGCAGGCGCTCTCGTATTCCGAGTATCACTCCGTCGGGCGGTTGAACGAACACGCACAGTTGATGCGGTCTCTGGAGCGGACCTCGGGTCTGAATCGTTTACTCGAAGGCCTGCCCGACGAGGAGCATATAGCCGAGCTGAGAAAAGCAGGTAAAGGTCTTACGCGTCCTGAGCTTGCAGTGCTTTTAGCCTATGCAAAAAACGAGCTCTACAGTGCCTTGCTTCGGTCCGACGTACCGGAGGACAGCTGGCTCGGGGGGGAGCTCCTGCTCTACTTTCCCGAGGCGCTCAGAGCAGAATACGGGCAAGCGATGCAGGGCCATCGACTCCGGGACGAGCTGATCTGCACGAGCATCAGCAACAGTATTGTCAACCGCATGGGGCCGAGCTTCTCGCGTCGTATGTGTGACGATACCGGTGCGGAACACTCGGAAGTTGCAAGGGCTTTTGCTGTTGCGCGAGAGGTCTATCAGGTGAAACCGGTCTGGGACGCGATCGAAGCAACCGATGTTCGACTGAAAGCTGCAGTGCAGATGCGGATGGTAGAGCGGATCACCTCCCTTATGCGCAATGCAACGAGGCGACTGCTGCAGCGATCCGAGAGGAATCTGCCCATAGAGCAGGATGTGGCGCGCTACAGGGATGCTGTCGAGTACCTTCGAGCAGAGATCGGTAGCCTGCTTCCCGACGGTGAGCGGGCTTCGCTGCGTGAGTCTCACGAGTCGCTTGAGAAGGATGGCGTCGACAGCGAACTGGCTCTTTACGCAGCGCAGGCGCCGTTTCTGTACTCGGCACTTGATATTACCCATATTTCGGAACGAGGAAAGCGTAAACAGTCCTTCGCTACAGTTGCCCGGGTGTACTTCGATCTTGCTCGCCACCTGCCCCTGGAGTGGATTCGCAGCTCGATTGAGGAGCTGCCGGTGGACGGTCACTGGCAATCGATGGCACGAGGTACGCTCCGGGAAAACTACTTCCGATACCGCAGCGCCCTCACGTCACGCGTCATGGAAGAAACGAAAAAGAATGGAAACGAAAGTTACGCGGAACACTGGATCAAGCAGCAGGACGCTGATGTTTCTCATTGTCTGCGTGTACTCACGGAGATACGAACGTCAGCTGTCCTCGACTATGCGTCGGTATCCGTAGCCCTGCAGGAACTCGGTCGGCTTGCCGAAGCGAACGCGTAGCACTTTGTCTGGCAGCAGTCAGTCTTCGAGGTAACCGGACGGGGAGCGCCGGGGAAGCAGCATTATGCCCAGGAATCCGACCAGAGGTGTCGTAATAATGGAAACTCCGAACCAGAGCCAGAAATTCCTTTTCTGGTTCTCGGCACCTTTTCCGACGAGATAACTGAGAAAAAGGTTCAGTGCGACGCCTATGAGCCAACCCATGCTCCTAAGGTATGCAGTAGACGTGCCGGAGATCAAGCCTGCAGCGTATCTTTTCGCTGCGATTACGACGAAGGCTTCGTGGTCAGGTGTATCTCGTGGTGCAGGTGTGAGCGTGCGCCGGTGCCACGAAAGCTCCCTGACACCGGGGCTGCACCGACCGGACTTCCTGCAGCGGCGAGCGCGATATGTTCGTCAGCGACGGCAAGGCCGAGCGTCGGGTCGAACCCCCGCCAGCCGCCGTCGGTGGTATATACTTCCGCCCAGGCGTGAAGGTCACGGGTGTGCTGATCGGGATCACCCGCCTGGTATCCGCTGACGAAGCGGCTTGCGATCCCAAGATTGCGACAGGCAGCACAGAACAGCACCGTCAGATCGCGGCACGAGGCGGCCCGTTCGCGCAGGGTCCGTTCGGCGGGCCAGGCTTCTCCGTCTTCGCGAACTATGGCTTCAAAGCGTTCCGACAGTGTCTGCGTCAGCAGCATCACGAACTCCGAACAGCCAAGCCCGTGACTGCTGAGCGTGCCTGTTGCGCGGGCAGTCTGTATGTCATTGTATACCGACGACCCGACAAGCGAGATCAGGAATGACCGTACCTCATCAACAGATTCTGTTGTGAGATATGGTGCGAGTGCGGTCGCTGCAGCACCCTGGTACAGCTGTGGCAAACGCTCCGATGCCGGATCAGGGATGTAGTCAAAGGGGTTGTCGCGAAGGCTCGTAATTCTGATCGACTGTCGTATGGACAGTCGTTCGGTCGTACCCGAAAACCAGAGCCGGTCAGTTACGTTGCCATGATGGTCCAGTGCACGAGTACGGGCGAAAGGCGCAGGGACAACTTCCTGTGTGTGCTCAAGAACGACGGTCGTACCGTCCTGGCGTGGGTTCAGTCGTATGGTGTGTGGTTCCAGGAAAACTGCAGACGAAAAATCGTAACGGGTTATGTGCTCAATGGCATAGGTCATGGTGCGCTGCCAGGATCCTGCGCGTGAAATGCGTCTTGTATCCAGGAATCAGGAAGGTCATGCAGGGCAACCCGGAGCGTATCCTGCCACCACTGCGTTGCCTCATTCAGGTCGGACAGCTCGAAACGATGCTGTATCATTTCAAAGCTCCCCCGATGGTACAGGGCTACATCAATCGGAAACCCGACATCGGCCGCGCTTATCCTGGTCGAATCAAACGAGAGGACGCCGACTTTCAGAGCGTCATGCATGCTGTCTTCAAACGTGAGTACACGATCGATAACCGGCTTGCCGTAACTGGATGTGCCGATTATCTGATACGGAGAACCTTCGCCAACTTCTATCCAGTTTCCCTGCGGATACATGAGGTAGAGCTTGTGCTCGGCGTCACCGGAGAGTTGTCCTCCGATGATCAGGTGACTGTTGAACTGAAGGCCACTGTCTTCAAGATACGCCTTGTCCTCTTCGGCGACCTGACGCATAAGGTCCGAGAACCGGTTGACAATCTTGAACAGCCGATCACTCGGAGACTCTGTATTCCCGCGCTGTTCAGCGAAGTAAGTGAGGATCTTGTCACGAACCGAACGGAGGCCGGATGTCATGACGAAGAATGTCCCCGTTCCTTCCGAGTATACGTTCAGTTTGCGTGCGGTAATACGTTCTGAACCGGTTGTGATTCTGGTGTCGGCTATCGCGACAAGACCATCACGAACCTTGATTCCGAGGCAAAAGCTCATGTCGTTATTTCCTTATTCTCTGCGTTGTGCCTGGGTCTGGCGTTCATGCGTCTGACGTGCAAAGAACGTCTCGAATATAGCAGATCCGGTGTCTGCGAGTCTTGTCTGCAGATTGTCGAGAAACTCGTGCAGACCCGACGAGATAATCGGCTCGATTTCCTGGAAGGCGAAGTCCCATCGAAGCCTCCCGAGTTCGCGTTCGGCAATGTGCTCAAAGCGTCCGATCGGGGTGCCGGTGATTTCGTGGAGCGACTCATCTGCTTTCTGTATGCAGTAGTTGCTCGACCGTGGAAATGACCGGTTCAACAGCAGAAACTCGATCACACGGGTCGGGTCTATGCGACCATAGCGTTTCCGGTACATCTCGAACCCGCTCGCCGAGCGTAGTACCGCCGACCACTGCACATCGTCAAGGGCCGAGCCAACGTACTCGGGTGATGGCAGGAGAAGAAAATACTTGGTGTCGATAAGGCGTGCGGTCTGCTCGCCACGTTCCAGAAGGCGACCGAGGCGCGAAAAATGCCACGGTTCGTCGTGTGTCATGGTGCTGTGTATGGCGCCTTGTATCGTGTGGCTGTGTACACGGATATCGCGAAAGAATTCGGAAGGCAGCTCCAGTCTGCTCTGGTCTCGCGACGCGTTGTGAACCATGAGGTAGAAGCTGTTTATCTGTTCCCAGGTCTCCGAAGAGATGATCTCGCGTATGCTGCGCGCGTTCTCACGCGCAGAGCGCAGGCAGGAATAGATAGAGTTCGGATTATCGTAATCGAAGACGAGGAACTCAATGACATTGTCCGGGTTAACCCATTGGTACGCTCGCGCGTATCGCGAGTAGTCACCCGTTGTGGAGATTACGGCCTGCCAGTGAGCTTCAGAGCCTCCGGGCATATCGAGGGTCAGATTCAGGTTGACGTCAATGAGACGGGCCGTATTTTCCGCTCGTTCGATATATCTGCTCATCCAGTAGACACTCTCGGCGACGCGGCTAAGCATGGTGTGCCTCCGGAGGAATGATCCAGGTATCCTTGCTGCCGCCGCCCTGAGAGGAGTTCACCACCAGCGAGTCTTTCTTCAAGGCAACCCGGGTAAGGCCACCGGCGGTGACCTGGCACGTCTCTCCGAGCAGAATGTACGGTCTCAGATCGACATGACGGCCTTCACACACCTCGCCACAAAGTGTCGGCGCTCGCGATAAGGCGAGCGTGGGCTGTGCGATGTAGTTTCGGGGGTTGCTCCGGATCTTCTCTCTGAAGTCTTCGCAATCCGCCTTAGTCGAAGCCGGCCCGATGAGCATCCCGTAGCCGCCTGATTCGTTGACGGCCTTTACGACGAGGGACTCGATATTCGCGAGCACATACGCGCATTCCTTCTCCCGACGACACACATAGGTCGGCACATTCGGAACGACAATGTCTTCGCCGAGGTAATAGCGGATCATCTCGGGGACGTAGGCGTAAACCGCCTTGTCGTCGGCAACTCCGGTTCCCGGGGCATTCGCCAGGGCCACCCGACCTTCCCGGTAGACGGTCATGAGCCCCGGGACGCCCAGCATGGAATCTGCCCGAAACACCTCAGGGTCGATGAAGTCGTCGTCGATACGGCGATAGATGACGTCGACCCGCTCAAAGCCGTGCGTGCTGCGCATCCACACGAATCCGTCCTCAACGACAAGGTCGCGGCCTTCCACCAGGTCAACGCCCATCTGCTGTGCAAGAAACGAGTGTTCAAAATACGCCGAGTTATACATGCCGGGGGTGAGCACGACGACTTTCGGGACAGGGAGTCCTTCAGGAGCGAGGTATTCCAGAAGTCGTCTGAGGTCTGCTGCATAGTCCGAGACCGGACGTACGTGGGCGGAGTTGAACAGGCGCGGGAGCGAACGCTTCATGACCATGCGGTTGGCGAGCATGTAGCTGACGCCCGACGGACAGCGCAGATTGTCCTCCAGCACGTAAAAGGTGCCGTTTTCGTCCCGGACAAGATCGCTCCCGCAGATGTGGGCCCACAGGGCGTGTGGCGGATCGAGATCCCGGCACTGCTTGCGAAAACCGGAGGCCGATTCGATCAGGTCACCCGGGATAATACCATCCCTGACGATTTTCTGGTCGTGATAAATGTCGTCGAGAAAGAGATTCAGCGCCTGAATGCGCTGTACCAATCCGTGTTCGACGGTCTTCCATTCTGACTCTGCAATCGTGCGCGGTATGATGTCGAATGGAAATATCTTTTCAGTTCCAACATCATTTCCATACACGTTGAAGGTGATGCCGATCTGCAGAAGAAGCTGTTCGGCAGCCTGCTGTCTGCTTCGAACCGCATCGGCAGGCAGGCGACCGATCGCGTCGACCAGGAGCCGCGCGTGCGGCCGGGGAGATCCGTCGGGCGCAAACAGTTCGTCGAAGAAATCGCCGGTATCGTAGTTCTGGAAGATCACGAACGAGATAGTATGCAAAGAAAGCCCGGCAAACAAGCAGTCAGGCAGTAAAGAAGCGCGTCTAGAGATCGAGTATTGTACGTTCGGTGGCGGTCTGCACGCGCTTGGCGAGTACGTCGTCAAAGAGTCGGGATGCACCTTCGAGCAGCTCCGGGAGTGCAGCCTGCTCGTGTGTGTTAAACCGACCGAGGACGTGTGCCTGAACCGGACCGCTTTGAGGCCGTGAGATGCCAATCCGCAGACGGGCGTAGTTCTGGCTGCCCGTGCGCCCGGTTATATCCCTCAGTCCCTTGTGTCCTGCCATACCACCACCACGCCGGAACCCTATACGTCCGAACGGCAGTTCAACGTCATCGTGGACGACGAGGATTTCTTCCGGGGAGATGCGAAAGAAGGTCGCTGCCTCCGAAACGGAAACTCCGGAGCGATTCATGAAGCCGGCAGGTCTGATCGCGGTGTATCCGACCCCGCTGCGTGAGCTTCGCACCTCGAGGTAGTCGGCGTGAAACTTCGTTCGCCAGGTTTCACCGGAGAAATCGGGATGATGCGCGGCGAGCAGATACCCTGCGTTGTGGCGGGTATCGCGATACTGTCGGCCCGGGTTACCGAGAAAGACACACAAGCGTATGTTCTGAGGGCTCATTCGCCTTGCCTCCGCATAGACAGGCACGCTACTATCAAACATAACACGGAGACAAGCTATGAGTATTCACATAGGAGCCCGCGAGGGCGACATCGCTGAGACAGTCCTGCTGCCCGGCGACCCGATGCGCGCAAGATTCGTCGCGGAAAATTTTCTTGAAGACGCCCGCTGCTACAACGAAGTCCGGGGCATGCTCGGGTATACTGGCACCTACGAGGGAAAACGCGTTTCGGTGCAGGGCACCGGCATGGGGCAACCTTCAATCTCTATTTATGCGACCGAGCTTATTCGCGACTACGGAGTCAGGAACCTGATCCGGGTCGGCTCCTGTGGTTCCCTGCAGACACATGTGAAACTCAAGCAGCTGGTGTTCGCCATGTCCGCTTCGACGGACTCAGCCATGAACCGGGTGCGATTCGGGCAGCTTGACTACGCCCCCTGTGCCGACTTCACGCTCTTTGACCGCTGCGTGACCCAGGCACGGGAGCGGGGAATTTCGTTTTCTGCGGGGAATGTCATCTCGACCGATGCGTTTTACAGCGAAGATCCCGATGTCTGGAAGCTCTGGGCAAAGTACGGCGTGCTTGCGGCGGAAATGGAGGCTGCACAGCTGTATACGATCGCAGCAGGGAACGGTGCCCGAGCACTCGCGATCATGACCGTCAGCGACAGTCTCGTCGACCGCAGCGGTATAACAAGTGAAGAACGGGAGAAAGGCTTCGGCGAAATGCTGACGCTTGCCCTGTCTCTCGCGTAGCACGCAAAACCCCTATACTCAGGTACCCTATGACAGATTTCGATCGCGAACGCGAACGGCGGCTGACTTTCGCCATTATCAGCCATCCCGACGCAGGAAAGACAACCATCACCGAGAAGCTTCTGCTCTTCGGCGGCGCCATCCATATAGCCGGCGCAGTTAAAAGCAAAAAGAGCAGTCGAGGCACGGTCAGCGACTTCATGAAAATGGAGCAGGAACGCGGCATTTCGGTAAGCACGTCGGTCATGGGCTTTGACTATGCCGGTCGGCGTGTGAATCTGCTCGATACCCCTGGACACGCCGACTTCTCCGAAGACACATATCGCACGCTCACAGCCGTCGATAGCGGTCTGATGGTCATTGACTCGGTGAAGGGTGTCGAGGAGCGCACGCGCAGTCTCGCGCAGGTTTGTCGCATGCGCACGACACCGCTTGTTACGTTTCTGAACAAAATGGACCGCGAAGGCCGTCCGCCCATTGAGCTTCTCGACCAGGTCGAAGCGGAACTGGACATAACGGTCTGTCCCCGGTCCTGGCCTATCGGGCAGGGTAAAGACTTTCGTGGCGTCTACAAGATTGCCGAAGACAGGGTCGTTCTTTTTCGACCGCATGAAACGGATATCGATGAAACGGCGCGAACGATAGAGGGGCTTGATAATCCCGAGCTCGACGTGGAAGTCGGGTCGCTGGCTGCTCGTCTGCGCGAGGACGTTGAACTGATTCGGGAAGTCTATCCCGACTACGACCGCGAGCATTATCTGGCTGGGCAGCTTACACCGGTGTTTTTTGGAAGTGCGCTGAACAACTTCGGTGTCCGTGAACTTCTGGACTTCTTTGCTGCAGAATCTCCGCCGCCGCTTCCCCGAAAAGCCGCTGAACGCGAGGTTCACCCAGCGGAAGATACCTTTTCGGGTGTCGTTTTCAAGATACACGCGAACCTTGATCCCCGGCACAGGGATCGTATTGCGTATCTCCGGATATGTTCGGGCGTGTTCCGTCGAAACAAGCTCTACCTGCACGTGCGCAGCGGTAAACAGTTCAAGTCGGCGAACCCGACAGCGTTTATGGCTCAGGAGCGGACGGTGATAGATGAAGCCTATCCCGGCGACATTATCGGACTTCACGACAACGGAACTCTGCGGATAGGTGACACCCTGACCGAAGGTGAACACCTGCAGTTCATCGGCATTCCCCGTTTTGCACCGACGATATTCGTGAAGGTCATAAACAAGGACCCCATGAAGTCGAAGCAGCTGAACAAGGGGCTGGATCAGCTCGCAGAAGAAGGTGTCGCACAGGTTTTCTCGCGTGCGCAGGGAAGCGACCGCATAATTGGTGTTGTCGGACAATTGCAGCTGGATGTTATCAAGCACCGCCTCGAGCACGAGTATAAGGCCCTGTGCATCTTCGAGCCTGTCGACTTCAGCAAGGCGGCGTGGGTTTCGTGCAGTCGAAAAGACCGGCTCGAGGCGTTCATCGGGAAATATTCCCATCGCATTGTGTATGACCGCGGTGGACATCCCGTGTATCTGGCGGAGAACCAGTTCCTGCTCGACCGGCGACGCGAGGATGACTCTGACATCGATTTCCGCTGGACAGCCGACGTTCACGGCTCTGCAGGAGCCACCTTATAAAGAGTTTGTTGTCCCGTGCGGTGTACGATTCTTTACAGTGTTCACATTAACGTGTAGCGTAATCACGATATTCCGCATATTTCCATATTTAATTCATGGGGGAATGAATGAGTGCGACAACGAAGATCGTCGTTTTAGGCGGCGGTTACGGTGGTGTTGAAGCCGCCAAGAAACTGAACAAACAGTATAGAAAGAACCCGAACGTAGAGATAACCCTGATAGACAAGAACCCCTATCACACTCTACTTACTGAGCTGCACGAGGTCGCCGCAACCAGGGTTGAACCGGAAGCGGTAAAGGTCAGCTTTTTCAAGATTTTCGGCGGTACGAAAGTCAAAGTTGTCATTGACGAGATTGAAGGCATCGATTTCGAAGCGAAGAAACTCCAGTCGGACAACTATGAGTACAAGTACGACTACCTTGTGATCGGTGCCGGTGCGCAACCGGAGTTCTTCGGTATTCCCGGCGTGCAGGAGAACTCGTTTACCTGCTGGAGCCTCGAAGATGCGCTGAGAATACGCGATCACGTGGAAGATTGTTTCCGGCGTGCCGCTCGGGAGCCTGATCGTGAAAAACGCATGCGCTTCCTGAACTTCACGATCGCTGGAGGCGGATTCACGGGCATCGAACTTGCTGGTGAGCTGTTCGAACGGCGCGACATCCTGACTCAGGAATACCACATTGATCCGTCTGAGGTGCGCATCACCGTCATCGAAATGAAGGATGCGATTCTTCCGACCATGCCTCTGAAACTTCAGAAGAAGTCCCAGAAGTATCTCGAGAAGCACGGCTGTGATTTCATGCTTGGAACCAGGATTACCGGTGCGAAGCCGGGTATGGTCACCCTCGAGGGACAGGAACCGATCAAAACCGAGACTTTCATCTGGACGGCCGGCGTGCATGGATCGGAGTTCACATCCAAGGTAGAGCTTACCAAAGGTTCCGTTTCACCGAGTGCCGGTGCCGTACAGGCTTCTCCGGAAGGTATACACGGCATGGCCGGTTGTCACTTCGACGACGACGAAATGTGTGTCGCCGGTCAGCGTGGTCGCATCAAGGTCAACGAGTTCATGCAGAGTGTCGACTATGAGAACGTCTTCATGGTTGGAGACATGATCTGGTTCGTCGAAAACGACACCGTACTGCCACAGATCGTTGAAACCGCGCTGCAGACTGCCCACACGGCTGCCTACAATATTATTGCTGACATGGAGCGAAAGCCCATGAAGCCTTTCAAGAGCAACTACCATGGCCATATGGTGTCTCTCGGGAGCAAGGTCGGTGTGGCACACGTCGGTGGAATGAGTATGAGTGGCTTTCTGGCGCTGGGCGTGAAACACCTCATTAACCTTCATTACCTGTTTGGCGTTGCCGGTGTGAACGCGGTCTGGGAATACATCCGTGGGCAGTTCCTGGACGTCAAGAACGGCCGGACCATTACGCGGGAGCATCTTTCCTACAAAATTCCCGTATATTGGGGCCTGCCAATTCGGGTCTTTCTCGGATTCAAGTGGCTTGTCGAAGGCTTGTATAAAGTCTCTACTGGCTGGCTAAATCCGGGACCAAACGGAATTCTGAACCCGTCACCGAACAATATTTTCCTTCCCGGGTTGACCGACGAGATAAGTGCCGCGACCAGCGCTACTCCGGGTGGAATGGGTCGTACCGGCGTCTGGCAGACTTCAATTCTGAGTGAACCTATAAGCATATACGAGTGGTTCGCCGAAACTGTTCTGAGCATACACCCCTTTGTCGCATATGCATCGCAGGCAGGTGCCGTTATCGCGCAAGTCGTCATTGGCGTCTGTCTGATCATGGGACTGTTCACGTTCCTCGCTGCAGCCGCGTCTATCGGGATGTGCGGATTCTTTATCGTTTCCGGATGGGGCAACGTTGAGCTGTACTGGTATATGACTGCATCCTTTGTCCTTCTCGGTGGTGCCGGACGAGGACTTGGTCTTGATCACTACGTCATGAGATGGCTTAAGAACTGGTGGAACAGCACATGGATAGCCAAACGTACGTATCTGTACACCGGCGAACCCCGCTCGTAAAACCTTTACACACAACTGCTCCCGGGTCATTCTGGGGGCAGTTCCCCGTATTGCAGCACGATCTCGATCTGACCGACGCTGAAATTGAACGTAATCTGGATCGGCAGTCGCTGCGCATACGCGAAGGTCTGCAGGATTTCGTTCGTGGCGGAGGAAAACGCCTGCGACCCGCCCTGGTTATAATCGGGGCACGTATGGCTGCTGCAAGCCGGGGCGAAGGGATCGACGGACAACCCGCACCGGAAAGCGCAATCCGACTGGCGGCAGGTGTGGAACTGCTTCATGCTGCCACCCTCATCCACGACGATATTCTCGATCAGGCATCGCACAGACGCGGGCGTATCGCCCTGCACCGACAGTATGGCGCTCACGACGCTGTTCTTATGGGAGACTTTCTGTTCAGTCTGACCTTCGAGCTGTTTGCTGATCATGCGTCACCGGATCAGGCGCGCGTACTCGCGCGCGGAGTGTCCCGAATGTGCGAATCGGAACTCAGGAATGCCGAAGCTCCCGCCCTGACTCGACGCGAGTACATGAGGCGTATCTTCGGCAAAACCACCGCCCTGTTTATTCTCTCGCTGACTTTGGGAGCGAGTGAACACGGTGCTCCGGAAGCTCTTCTGCAGCAGTTGCGACGCATCGGGTACTGCCTCGGAACCTCGTTCCAGATACAGGACGACATACTCGACATCACCGGGGATCCGAAGAAAACCGGCAAACCTGTTGGTGGCGATCTGCTTGCCGGGACCGTGACACTTCCGCTCATACTTGCAGCAGAAGGACCTACCGAACTTGCCACCTGGCATCGCTCGGTGGAGTCTGCTCCCGCGCGCGCCCGACGCCAGATCGTACAGACTATCCTCAGTGATGTCCGGGACCGTGGGGGTGTGGATGTCGCTACACGGCAGGCGAGTGCATACCTCGATCGCGCCAGGGCCGAGTTTGCGGGTCTTCCTGCAGGTATGCCTGCTGAGGCACTCCGCAGCGTGCTTGACCACCTCGAGCTCAGACAGAGCTGACCACAACACGACCGAAATCTCTCGTCGCAAGCATACTCTACCTCTTGTCTTTTGTATTAAACGATAACAATATATCGATAATAAAAGAATAAATAGGAGAGTTCTAATATGAGTCGTATTCGAAAAACTTTGCAGATTCTTCCTGGGCTTGTGCTGATCTGGTTGTTTGCAATGGCCTTCGGTGTCTCCTGCAATCGTGAAAGCCAGGTCGCATCCGTCGATTTCGATGTAATCGTAGTCGGGTCGGGACTCACCGGACATGCTTCGACCGAGGCGGCTCTCGAAGCCGGAGCAACTGTCGGCTGGTTCGAAAAAAACGAACGTCTCGGTGGATCAGCTCCCTACGCTACAGGCACTTTCAGCGCGGCCGAAACCGATCTGCAACGTCAGTTTGGTATCGAGGACAGTGTCGATCTTCACCGTGAGGACATCAACCGAATAGGCCAGAACCGTGCGGATCAGGCACTTCTGCAATTACTTGTCGAGGATTCCCCCAGGGTATGGGAACGACTGTTGAGCTTTAGCCTTGAGCCGAACGAACGCGGTCCGGTAATTGATCCTGTTCACAGTCCGTATAGCGTGCCTCGCACCATGACGCCAGCGGTCAATTCGGCGTCTGAGTACAATGCGGTACTGCACCGGCAGATAGAGCGGCACCAGGACAGGCTTACCGTTTATACGGGCACGACAGTCATCGAACTCCTGAACGGTGCCGACGGTGTTCGAGGCGTGGCTGCCGTCGCAAACGGGGTAAGAACCGAGTATACTGCGCACGCAGTTATACTCGCGACCGGTGGATACGGATCGAATTTCGATCTGATCGCCGAATATGCACCTGAGTATGCAAATATCCTTTCGGTGACACCGCAGTTCGCAACGGGCGACGGACACATTATGGCACGCGAAATCGGCGCAAGACTCGTGCATATGGACATGATGGTGCCGTACTTTGCAGGCATGCCGCCTGCCGAGGGTCAGAATATCGGATTCGGTGATCTGACGAGCCGGTTCCCGGCGATGTGGCAGGGAGATGTCTGGCTTGCGTCGGATGGGAGGCGCTTCACGAATGAGGATCAACCCGATGCCGCGATACGCGAGCGCGCGCTGCAGAGCATTCCCGAAGCGCGGGTCATTATGCTGTTTGATCAGGCGATGGTGGAACACAACAACGGGATTCCCGTGCGAGACTTTGACAGAAGGCTTGCCGAGAGCGATCATATCGTTGCTATGGACAGCATCGATGAGATTGCCGTGCATTTTAATCTGCCAGTCGAAACAGTTCGCGAGACTGTATCAAATGTAAACGACGTTGCGTCGGGAAACGGATCGTGTTCCTTCGGACGAGAGGTGGTGTTGCCGCTTTCGTACCCACCCTTTTACGCGATGGAAGTGTTTGGCGTTACCTTCATGACACAAGGCGGCATAGCAGTGAACACAAACCTGGAAGTGATTCACGAGAACGGGTCGGTGATCCCGGGACTGTACGCTGCCGGTGAAGCACTCGGAACAGCGCAGTTCACGGGAGACGGATATGCAAGTGGTACGGGAAACACCGGACCCCTTGTGTTCGGCATGCACGCCGGCACGAACGCCGCAGCATTTGCTGCAACGCGGTAGTTACCAGGAACACGCGTTAACGGACAAGCCTGATCTCCGCATTCGCGCGAGGTCAGGCTTCCGTGTTCCCGGAACGGTCTGGAACGCTTTGAGGTTGAGCCGCCTTCTTCCCGTTACATACGAGAAACACTTCAAAGCTCTCGTCCCGGCAGGCCTTGGGCTTTACGATTCTGGCCTTCTCGAACATCGCTCGCGCATTTGCGAGAATGCTCTGTTCATCGCCCCCCTGAAACAGTTTGAACGCTGCATTGCCTCCGGGCCTCAGCATCGTTTCGGTGAGTGCGAGAGATGATTCGACGATGACGGCCGAGCGCGCCGTGTCAAGGGTGCGATGGCCACTCGTGTTCGGTGCGGCGTCACTAACGATGGTGTCGAAGGGCGCATACTCGTTCAGAAGCTCATACTGTTCCGGTTCGGTAATGTCCGCACATATACACACGGCGGTATTTCCGGCCCGCGATAGTTCAGGAAGTTCCTTGCGATCCAGGGCAATCACCCGCCCTTCCTTTCCCGTAATCTCCAGAAGCCGAAGGGTCCAGCTGCCCGGTGATGCTCCGATATCCAGAACCCGGTCGCCTCGGCGCACCAGGCCGAATCGGTGCTGCAGTTCATCAAACTTGTACACGCTGCGGGCAGGAAAGCCCTCCTTGCGGGCTTGCTCGGTGTAGTGATCCGGCTTGCGCTTCATGACTATGAAACCGTCGCCACCGGCTGCGCGTTTCGAGGCAGCACGAACGCTTCCAGCGGCGGGAATCCGTTAAAGTTTACCGAGCTGTAACTCTGCGTGTATGCGCCGGCGGAGAATATATAGGCTCTGTCACCGATGCGGCAACTGTGAGGCATGCGGTAGCGGTAGTTCTGGTACAGAATGTCCATACTGTCGCAGGTCGGGCCTGCGAGTATGATCTCCTCGGACTTACCGGTCTTGTCAAAATAGATCGGGTATCGGATTGCTTCATTGAAGGTCTCTATGAGCCCCCCGAACATGCCGATGTCAAGGTATACCCAGCGATACAGGCCGTTCTTGGATTTCTTGGCTACGAGTACGATCTCCGATACGATCACTCCTGCGTCGGCCGTCATGCCCCGCCCCGGCTCGATAAGGACCTCGGGCAGTACATCACCGAAATCTTCATGCAGAAAGCGTTTGATCTCGCTGGCATAGGTCTCCATGGGCAGCGTCGGGTCAACGTAATTAGCCGGAAACCCGCCGCCTATATTGATCATACTGAGTCGTATGCCCTCGTCACGAAGACAGTTAAAGAGGTACTTCGCGCGCGAGATTCCGTCGTCGTACTGACCGATGTCCCGCTGCTGGCTTCCTACGTGAAAACTCAGGCCCCACGGCACGAGGCCCAGATCGCGCGATCGAAGCGCAAGATTGAAAATCAGATCCGAGTGTGCGCCGAATTTTCTCGAAAGCGGCCAGTCGCTGCCGGAGCCCTCGGTAATCAGCCTGAAAAAGATACGCGATCCGGGAGCGTGATCGGCAATGTTCTGCGTATCCTCAAAACTGTCACTGCAGAAAACGCGGACGCCTTTCTCAAAAAAGTACGCGATGTCGGAGCGCTTCTTGATGGTGTTGCCGTAGCTCATGCGTGACGGGTCGACACCGAGGCGAAGCAGCTGATCGAGCTCATAGCGGGTTGCCACGTCGAAGTTGCTCCCAAGATCCCGCAGGACTTCAATAACCTCGTCCATGGGGTTAGCCTTGACTGCGTAGTAGACTTTGGCGAAGGGCATGGTCTTCTGAAAGCGTTCGTAGCGTTCCTTGATCAGATCGAGATCGACAACAAGAAAGGGTGTCTCCCGGCTCTGTGCGAACTCTCGTATACGCGACATGCGTTCCGGATCAATATAACGGTCAAGCGGAAAATAGTATGTTTCATCAATGGTATTCACGATTTCGACAGTGTATCGTCAAAAGGTCGCCGTCGACAATCTCAACGGTTGTTTCTACGGCTGGTGAAAAGGCATGTGCCTGTGGGTAAGCAGTACCTTCGACCGTGATTCGATATCCACGAGGTATATGCCAGGGCGTCCATCTCCGGTATGCCCCTCGCGCCTGTCCGAACGATAGAAGGCAATGAGTGATTACTGTCCGCGACTGTGGTGATGGATTAAGCCTAAGCGGCTGCATACCATGGAGTTAGCCTGAGGTTTCTACGATTCTCCCGTTCCGGGGTCCACAGAAGCTGCAGCCAGTCCCGTCGC
>SKXQ01000009.1 GCA_007128315.1 Spirochaetaceae bacterium
ATTCCGGTGGAATGACGAACCAGTTGTAGTCCCGTTCGAGATCCCCGTGCTTCCGGGAGTACACAGGAAGATAGACCGCCCCAGCGTCGGTCTGTTCGACGTACGGAAGGCCGCCGCGAAGTACGTTATCGACAAAGTTCTGGCGGCTGTAGGTGTCAAAGTCTGGAAGCGCCGTTTCGGTCCCACACATGGAAGCGATGTCGTCCATGATCGCCGTGTTCTGTGTCACAACTTCGGTCGCAAACCCCGGCAGGGAAAGATCGGCGTGCAGCGCCTCGAACTGTGCTTCGTTCGCGGCGGCGCCGTAGACCTCGAGAACGCGGACCGTCTCTCCGGATTCCATTTCGATCCGACCGGCAAACAGCGCCGACGGTGTCTTTCCCCGATCCGACTGCGGCCGAAGCAGCAGATCCTCGACACGCGCGCAGGCCACGTGATTCGACAGCCTGTACGGGCCCTGCGGCTGAAATACCGCATCCGGGTCGTACACAATCTGTACGTGGCTCGATGGTCCGCCTCCGTGAACCACACCGGCAGCGAAGTGTACCCGTTCCACCTGCTCGACGTTGGCCGTGTCGCCGAGGGTCGCCGAGACCCGGTACACCGCTGCACCCGGTCCGGCGGGGCGGACACGAATCCAGGCCTGCGCGGTGGTTGCGATGTTCTTGAGCGCGCTGTGGTCGATACCTGCAGGAACGAGTGCCGCCAGACCGTCGATGAACTCGATCGATCGTCGGGTGTTCGCCAGATTGGTGATGGATATCTCACGTACGAGACCTGCTGTTACGCGATTCGGAACGGTCCGGTACGATACGTCCACCTGCAGGTTCAGCGCTTCGTTTCGTTCCCGAAGCGAGAGAGAGTCGGCGTGTACTATAAACTCCGACTGATCTCCCGGGACCTGGCCGGCGAAGGGTTCGTACATCCGTGTCCCGGGTGCACCTGCGGTCGATGCATCTTTCAGAAAGGTGCGAAACCCCCGCTCGGACACAACCCGGTACGCATTCGCCGCAGAGAAAAACTCGGCAATGCTGCCGTCCTTGCTTTCCACGCCGAAGCTCACGACACCCTGGCCGCGGTTCACGTAGAAGACCCACATGGGAATGCCGTGGACCCCGGCGATTCCCGGGAGGAACCCCGAGAACGCCGGGCGTTCATGGTAATTACACTGATGAAAAGCGTGCATGATGTATCCTTTATCCGCGCAGACGGTTGGTGATCTTGCGGTTCAGGAGCGTGAAAACGATAATGATAAGAAACAGTACCCACGCGACCGCCGATCCGCGACCGAGACGACCGGTGCCGAAGCCGAGCCACATAATATAGTAGGCTGCTGTCAGGCCACCCTGCCCCGGGCCACCAAAAGCCGTGAAGGTACCGCCCAGAAGGACGAATGGTTCTTCGAACAACTGGAATCCACCGATCAGGCTCAGGCTGACCGCAAAGAAGATAACCGGCAGTAACAGCGGCAGCGTGACGTAGCGGTGCTTCTGCGCATTCGAGCAGCCATCAATCTCGGCAGCTTCGTAGAGCTCGTGCGGGATCGCCTGAAGTCCGGCAATGTAGAGCACCATGTTGAAACCCACGAAACGCCAGTTCAGCATGATCGAGATTGCCGCCTTTATAGGGCCGCCTCTGGTGAGCCACCGGAATCCGCCTTCGATCCCGAAGAGTGTCTCGAGCAGCCAGTTCAGGAACCCGAAGTTGTGGTCAAAGACCATACCGAAAATAATGACGGCAGCAACGGAGCTCGTGATATAGGGTGCGAAGAACAGTGCCCGTATTATGTTCCGGCCCCTGGTACGCGGGTTATTCACGAGGATAGCCAGTGGAATAGCAATGAAATGCTGCAGCAGCGATCCGAAGACCAGAAGAATGACGGTATTCACCAGCGCTTTGGTAAAAAATTCGTCAACCGTGAACAGCCGCGTAAAGTTGTCGAGTCCGACAAATCCGCGGTTGCCGGCCAGTCGCAGGTCGAAAAAGGAAATGTACGCCGAATAGAACAACGGATACAGGCCGAATATCAGAAAGAGAATAAAAAACGGACTGATAAAAATGTAGGGAGCCACTTTCGGGTTGAATCCGATGCGGTTCCAGAGTGATCGTGTGCTACTCATATCGCCACCTATCCTTTGACGCTTCCGGCCGTCAGCCCGGAGATAAACTGTTTGGACGAGAAGAAGAACACGATCAGCAGCGGCAGAATCGCCAGCGCGGTACCCGCGTAGATCATGCCGAACTCGCCGAATGCAAGATTACTCAGGGTGTTCAGCGCGACCGGAAGGGTTGTTCGGGTCCGAGCCGGGACCAGAATGAGCGGTCCCATGAAGTTGTTCCACGACCCAATGAAGGTAATTATCGCAAGAACTCCCATTCCCGGTTTTGCGAGCGGGAATACGACCCGCAGAAGAATGCGAAACTCGTTGAGCCCGTCTATTCGTGCAGCATCAAGAAGATCCGTGGGTATCGACTCTTCCAGGTACTGCCGCATGAGAAATATGCCCATGGCGCTTGCCATACCGGGAACAATCAAGGCTCGCCACTGGTTGATCCAGCCGAACGCAGCCATCATTCGGTAAAAAGGAATTATGTTCAGAAACGGGGGAAAGGCGATCGTCGAAAGAATGAAGACGAATATGAAATTCTTGAACTTGAACTCGTACTTCGCCAGAGCAAACCCGCCCATGGTACAGAAAAAGAGAGTCGTTGCAACCGCAACCACCGCAATTATGACGCTGTTCATGTAGTTCTGCAGGTAAGGTATGTGCTGCTGGACTGCCAGCAGTTGCCGTATATTGGTAAAAAACTCGCCTCCAAACCACAAATTCGGTGGCATGACGAACATCGTCGATCGTGGGTGCGACGCGATAATGAACATGTAGTAAAACGGAAAAAAGAATATGGCCGCAAAGAGAACGATCACGGCATACATTAGAGTGGTCTTTAAGCCGCTCACTACTCTGGATAATTCGGTTTTCACAACCATCCTCCTGGTGCCGGCCAATACCGGCGCGCACGGGCACAAAGAGCCCGTGCGCCAATGTATTGAATGCGATCAGTCGATGGTCGCGCGTATCTGGCGTAATGCCTGTTCGTAGCCTTCTTCCGGCGTCAGGTCACCTTCTACCACTTCTCCGACAATGGCGTTCCAGATGCTGACAATGATGTTGTCAAACTCAGACACAAACAGACTCGGCATGTTCAGCGCAACGTCTGCGAAGATTTCGCGAACGGGTTCGTTTCCGAAGTACGGAACGGGCTCGCTCATGACCGGTGCATCGTATGTCGTCGTAAGCGCCGGGAACGCGTCGATTTCTGCGAAGGTGGTCAGCTGTGCAAACTCTGTTGTGGTCAGGAACTGAATGACTTCCCATGCTGCGGCGCGGTTTGCAGCCGGTACGGTCGAAGGAATACTCAGGTACGTGCCACCAAGCGAAGACATTGCGCGGCCGGGAAGGTAGGTTACCCGCCAGTCGCTGACTTCAGGAGCAACCCACGTGCGAAGCGCTCCACCCCACCATGCACCGTTTGGCATTGCAACAACGGTACCATTGGAGAATGACTCGATCCAGGGGCCGGACCATGCACCAAGCTGAGCGTCTACGCCTGCTTCTCGCACGTCGCGGACGAGTGTCAGCGCGTTCATGAAACGGTCGCGGGGTTCAAGCAGTTCGCCGTCGTCTGAAAGCCAGCCACCCTTTCCACCGGACAGGGGGATTGCTGCGACGTCTGCGGCGTTCGGTACGGCAAAGCGTCCACCACCGGTGACTTTACGGGCTTCTTCAATGAACTCGTCCCAGTCGGCGAGCCCTTCGAAGTCTGCACCAGCTTCTGCGGCAAGATCGGCACGATAGAACAGAACTGCCGGCGCGATATCGACAGGAATAGCGACCTGCGCTCCGTCCCGGGTCTGCCCCTGCGCGACTGCGAAGTCAACGATGTCGCCAATGACGTTCGAAGCGTTATATGGTGCCTGACTCAGATCGATGAGAGCATCGCCCTGTTCGACGAAGCGTGCGATAAACTCGACTTCCAGAGCTTCAATGTCGTTGGTGCGTTCGCCTGCAGCGATTGCGGTGGTCAGACGGTTGTGGTGATCGTCGAACCCACCGGACTGGAAGGTTATGTTAATGTTCGGAAACTGAGAGCGAAACTCGTCAGAGTTGAATATGACCTGGTACGCTGCTTCGAGGTCGCCGAAGGCGCCGAAGGTCAGGTTGTAGGTCTGATTGGGGTCGAATGCGGGAACATCTACTGCTTCCGCGCGTCCGCCGGCAAACACTGCCGGTGCGAGTATTGCGACCAATGCGATCGTAACGATGATTTTGCGAATCATGTGATTCTCCTTATTGCGTGTGTAGTCTGGGGTGCCGTCGCCCCACAGCGGATGCCGGCGCTGTGCTCTGATACACTATTTTGATCCCTCCTGTTAGTTGGTTTCTGCATCCAACTATATATTCAGGCCACTTCCGGGATTTGTCAACGATGAATTCGGGGCGCACGAACGAAATTTGCGTTCAAAACGTACACACATGAAGGGTCGGGCTCTCGCTGGTGGTAAAACTGTGATGTCCAACATCGATTTATTTGTACGAACAATTAGTTTTGGAGTATGCTTGTTGTATGAGCACACAGGAGCCTGACATTCCAGTACAGCTGACCCGCGAGCTGAAACGCATTGAGTCTTTCTGCCCGGGATACACCCTGCGCCGCGCACAGAAAACCGTGAGCAGGCTGTTCGAAGCTTCGTTTCGGGGTGCACAGATCACCTCGTCGCAGTATGCCATCCTCCTGACCCTTGCGATCAATCAACCACTGTCCACGGGCACCTTGTCCGTGCAGCTGAGCTCCGAAGTCAGCACCGTCACACGGAACATGCAGTCACTCGAGAAGCTTGATCTTGTCACGACCAGGCCCGGGGCGGACAAGCGTTTCAGACACTACCACCTGACCGGGAAAGGCGTGCTGGCGCTCGAAGACAACCTTCCCCGGTGGAAAGAAGCCCAGAAACACACTATGTCGCGGGTCGGCAAGATGCGCTGGATGGCTATGCTCGGGGGCTTGAAGAGCCTGTACGACGAATAAAGCCCGCATGGAAGCGATCTAACCTGCCAGCACCATAATCCCTGCAACCAGCAGTAGCAGCAGGATGACAATACGCAGCATCTGACGCGGCACACGGTCGGCGTAGCGGGCCCCGAGCCATGCGCCGACAAGCACACCGGGTGTCAGCGCAGCAACGAGCGCCCAGTCGACATTGCCCTCCTGCAGGTGCGCAACCGACGCGATCAGAAGCGAAACCGCCGCGACCACACTCGTGGTTCCCACCGCATTCGGACTCGGCAGCTTTAAAACCATGATAAAAACAATAACGATAATGGATCCGGATATGCTCGTTGAGCCCATGAGAATACCAAGGATCAGACCGATGACCGGACTCAGTACAAGCTGCCACCGATCCACCTTGAGCTCACGCGGCTGCGCCCGCACGATTACGTAGCGGTAGAACAGAAGCGCCACCGACAGGACGATCACGATACCAATGATTGTCTCAAGCGGCACCAGTGCGTTCAGATCGTTCGCGAAACGCGCACCCAGATACGAGGCGGGAATGGCGGTAGCCGAGAACAGGAGGGCAACAGGCACAACCACGTTCCCGGAGCGGTAGTGCTGCACCGTTCCGGAGAGCATCATGAGAAATCCTGCCACAGCCATACTACCCACAGCCATGACCGGGGGCACCTGAAACAGCACGATAAGCCCGGGTATCCCGAGCAGGCCCTTACCGATCGCCGTAAAGCCGACCATGAGCCCGACGAAGAACCCCCAGAGCGCGAGACCAGTAATTACAAGCATAGTGCCGACATTGTAGCGATACTGCGCCCACGCGGGAATGGCAGCTTACAGGTAGCG
>SKXQ01000068.1 GCA_007128315.1 Spirochaetaceae bacterium
AGAGTCTCGGCGTAGAAACCTTCGGCGACTGTTTCGTTCCTATTGTGCGGAGAAATACGCCCATACCCGCCTGCAGTCGAAGAGTGTTTACGACTGTCTCGGATAATCAGACGGTCGTTGAAATACACATCCTTCAGGGAGAGTCCTCACTCGTTTCGGAGAATACGTCACTCGGTCGCTTTGTTCTTTCAGGTATCCGGAGCGCTGCACGGGGACAGGCGCGAATTGAGGTTGGGTTTGCGGTAAATGAGGACGGTCTCGTTGAGGTCGACGCGCACGATGTCGATACCGGAGTCCGTCATTCGGTGTCGATCGAGGCATCAGAACAATCGCTCGGATCAGGTTCGCGTGAGTCTGAAATCGAAGGCGTGCGGGCACGTGTTCAGATGCTGTTTGACCGTCTCAGGAACGAAATTGACGAAGATCTTGCGGAAGAAACGTCACATTTTCTGAACCTTGCATGGACCGTCGGTGATGCCGATACCGGACGAAGGTACGAAATAGTTGTGGCACTCGAAGCGCTTGCAGACGAGTTGTCGTCGTACGCCGATGTTGCGGAGGTGCGCAGTGGCACAGCCTGACGCGATCGTGGGCGCCCGTTCGGTGGCATCGGCCCTTCAGACGCTCGGACTCGACGGTTCTGCGGGCTGGAAGGATGTTCGTGCGGCCTATGCATTAAAGGTCAAACAGGCACATCCCGACAGTAGTGCCGGACGGGGTAGTCGGTTTCTGCTCGAACGTGCGCTGGGCGCGTATCGGGTTCTGAAAGACGCCTATCCAGCTGATGCACGACGAAGCCCGTCTCAAGCAGTCCGAAACGCGGGCACGACGACGGAATGGGGTGTTCCCGGTGCGGCGGCCGCGGTTGGTTTGGGAGCACTTGGTCAGACGGCACTGGCGGCAACTGATCCCGCCCAACGAGCCGAAGCCTGTGCGAAACTCGGGCGGACCGGAAAACGAAGTGCAGCCGCGTACCTCAGGGCTTCGCTGTACGATGACGACGACCAGGTGGTCGTCGCCGCAGCAACCGCTCTCGGACGTCTGAAGGTACGTGCCGCATCCGGGGATTACGACTGTGTGTTTGAGTCGGCGAGCAGAGCCGTGCGCGTATCGGTCGTACAAGCGGCGGTGGAGACAGGTCCGGCTGAGTGTTATCGAAAACTCTTTGTACGAGCACTCAAGGACGATGATCGCGCTGTACGCCGCACAGCACTGACCGGGCTTTCCCGGCTCAATTCCGCAGCACAGGTGTGAGGTAGAACGATATGCAGAACGGACAGGAACACGTCGAGATTCAGAAGGCCGTATCCGATTCACCCGAACAGGCAGGGACTCCCCGTCTGCGCCGCATGTTCGTGCAGGACGGTCAGAATGTGACTCAGATGCTCGAACTTTTCACGCAGGACCTGCAGGAATCGGGCTATCGCAGGGCGGGGCTGGATAACGCGTTTCGGGCAGTACACAGTCTGAAGTCTGAAGCTGCGTTTCTTGATTTTCACGAAATACACGATAATGCTCACGAGTTTGAGTCACTTCTGCAGCAGTTGCGCGACCGCAATCTTCACGAAGGCGCCGCACTCGATGAAGAGGCTTTGCAGATCGTAGCAGACGCGGTCGGTTCGCTTGCTCGGGTGACACAGGCAAAGTTAAACGTGCTTGGTGTTCCTGCGGAGCTTGATGCGTCCTCCCCGGATTGTCGTGGCGAGCCTCGGGACGTTCGTGGGCGGTCAGCGAAGCTCTCAGTCTACGACACGGCTTTTCAGGATCTGAGCGACACTGAGCGGGACATTGTGCGCGAGTCGGTCAGACGCGGTGATGTGCCATATCTGATTGCGTGTCGGATATCCGACCCCGAACATCTTGGGTATCCACGTCTCTTTCTCATCATCAATAATCTTGAGACCGTCTGCACCGTCATTCGCACCATGCCGGATTTTGATTCGCTGGAAACGTACACCGGCGGGGTATTCAAAGCCCTGGTCGCTGCAAGCTGCAGCGAAGAAGACCTGTACGATGCGCTCGACGTTGATCAGGTTCACGCGATCGATATTGAGGCTGTCGACAGGGATCAGATGCTCAACCTGCATCGGCATGGGTCGACAGACAGCTCGGTTTCGATGACCGGGCGTGAGAGCATTTCACTCGATTTGAGCCCGCGCAGATACGCGGCCATGAGCCTGTATTCAGATGAGCTCTTCTTTCAGATCCGCGAAGCGATGCAGATGGCAAACCGGGCGACAACGCCGTCCCCGGAGCTCCGTCAGGCGTTGAGGGCTGCCGAGACGCTTGCTTCACGAGTCAACGAAACCGTTCTGGATACGTCTCTCGTTCCCGTGAGTACCGTAATCGAGCCGATATATCAGCTCGTAGCCGAAATGTGTTCATCATGTGGAAAGCACGCCCGGCTTAACGTAACGGGTGAGTCCGAGCGGGTGTTTCTGCCGGTCGCCGACGTTATTTCCGAAATCCTTCTGCATCTTGTCCGTAACAGCGTCGATCACGGAATTGAGCCACCCTCGGAACGAACACAGGCGGGCAAATCGGTAGAGGCTCGAATCGATATTCTGGTGCTGCGTCGCGGAGAAGCTCTCGAACTCCGATTCAGGGACGATGGACGAGGTGTCGACGAGCAGGCGGTACAAAGCATTGCGGGGGGACAGCCTCGCAGTGCCTCGGAACACGGTTTTGAGGTTGAAATTGATGAACACGCCGCGCCCGCATCCGCCCCCCGTGTCGACGTGCTCGGTACGATCGTCAGGCCGGGGTTCAGTACGGTGTCGGAACCCGGACCGGTCTCAGGGAGGGGCGTCGGTCTTGACGCGGTCCATCATGCCGTTGAAACGCTGCTGTCGGGTACGCTTACTCTGAACAATCGACCAGGTCATGGAGTCGAGTTTGTCATGGTGTTCCCGGCGAGCACACGCTTGCTGACGGTTCTGGTGTTCGAGTCGGGGGAAAAGTCAATCGCCGTACCGGCGTGCCAGGTCTCGGATACGTTTCCGCTGGATCTCGGGCGTATCGGGACCGACGCGAACGGTGAGTACTTCTATCGAATGACCGACGGTGTCGTGCGACTGTTTGTCGTCGGCGGAGCAACGATACCCGAGGCCGCTTCAGAGGCGGACCATACCTACGGGATACTTCTTCAGGTGGCTGACCGGATGGGCATAATACTCGCCGATCGGCTCGTGAGCGAAGAGGTGATCGTCCGCCACGACGCGGATCGTCGAAGGGTATACTCAAAGACTCTGGACAGGGACGTGGATCTGTTTATCCCGGTAAGAATCTGACGTCCTTATCGAGCTATCAGTTCCTGTGCCTCCATGCACAGCGATGTTACCTGACTCATATCGCCCGATGCGATTGCATTTGCAGGCGTCAGCCAGCTGCCGCCACACGCGACAACTGAGGGAAGATCGAGGTAGTCGGACAGGTTCTGTGGTCGAACCCCACCGGTCGGGACAAACCGCGCATCGGGAAACGGTGCGGCAAGGGCTTTGAGGTAGGGCGCTCCGCCAAGGGGCTCCGCGGGGAAAAACTTCAGAAGCGTTATTCCAAGCTCCATTCCAAGCATTATATCCGAAGGAGTTGAAACCCCCGGGAGAAAGGCAATTTCGTGTTTCCTGACCCGGTCGACGAGATTCTCCGTAAGGCCCGGGCTTACCAGAAATTCTGCTCCGGCTGCGATTGCGTCTTCCACTGACTGTGGACTCGTTATACTTCCCGCTCCGACGGTGATGTCGCAGTCGGAGCTTGCGATATGCTGAATTGCCCGGAGGGAATCGGATGTCCGCAGGGTGACTTCTATTGTTCGAAACCCGGCCTCTCGCAATGCCCATGCAAGCTGAACCGCGTAGGTTGCGTCATTCAGGGTTACAACCGGAATGATCCGTTCGGTTCCGGCGTACGACTCGAACTGCTTTTGCTCCATGTGTTCCTCGTGATACAATCGTCTTTTTACTACTATATGGGACTCTGTGGGATCGAGAAAGGTTCTGTTCGCAATATTGTCCAGCATGGTGGATTAATATACAGGGAGTTGGATGAACAAATGGACGGCACGATCGAATCTGTTGAAGAGTATTCAGATGAACCTCTCGTTCCGGCGGTCGAACGAACGCATCGAATTCTGTGGGAGCTTCATATGGCGTCTCCGCAGGGAATTGGCGCGTCAAAACTCGCCGAGAAACTCGATCTACCTCGAAGCTCTGCGTATCGACTCGTGCGGTCGCTTAAGGTGCTCGGCTATCTCAGCGAAACCGGCGTTGGTGGACGGTTGACCCTCGGACCCTCGATTCTTGACATCGCCCGTTCCGCCTTCCGCTCACATGATCTCGTCTCAGTGGCGCGACCCTATCTGACCCGGCTTTCCAGCATTTGCGGGCAGACCGTTAAACTCAGCGCGGAACGGGGCAATGAAGTGGAAGTTCTTGACTGTGTCGAGAGCCCTCACCCGTTTCGGCTTTCGGCCAGAATCGGATCCCGGTTTCCCATAACCGCAGGGGCAGCGAGCAAGGTTCTTCTGGCGTATATGCCTGAGACTCTGCAAAGCCGTGTGCTCGATGAGCCTCTGCCTCGGTTCACCGGGAACTCCATTACCGATCGCAATACCATGGCCAAATGCCTGCTTGAGATCAGGCGAGACGGTGTGGCTTCCGATGACGAAGAACACGCCCTTGGTATACGTGCGATCGCAGCTCCGGTCTTCGACTCTCTCGGTCGATGCATAGCGGCCGTAAGTATTGCCTATCTGGCGGCCTCAAATCCGGCCAGTTCGGATCTGGCCACTTGGGAAATACACTTGCGACGGTGCGTACAGGAGATTCGGGATGCACTCGTTGGCGTATCGTCGTGACTGCGGTGAGCTGCCTTCTTGACCGATTCCGTGACAGATCAGTATCTTAAGCGTTCAGACACACCATTACATTACATTCAGAGGTTAGAAATGTCACAACACGGAAACGAGAACGCGGATAAACCGCGTGAGTCGATAGATACGGAAGCGATGCAGGCAACAACGGTTGCAGAGGACGTTGATGTAGAGCAGGCAGAAGACACCGCAGCGCCGACCGAGGGGGGAGACGCACCTTCGCCAGTTGAGGACGGCAGCGTGCGCGTTTCTGATCTTGAGGCTCGGATTTCGGCGCTTGAGGCGGAAAACAGTGAGTTAAAGGAACAGTACCTTCGGAAACAGGCGGATTTCGAGAACTTCCGCAAGCGCATGCAGCGTGAAAAAGAAGATTCAGCCAAATTCGCGAACAAAGAGCTTCTGCTTGACATCATTCCCGTTATTGATGATTTTGAACGTGCGATAAGCTCGGCGAAGAGTACCCAGGACTTCGCCTCGCTCTACGATGGAGTGATTCTGATTGAGAAGCAGCTGACGGGAATGCTTGAGCGGAAGTGGGGATTGAAGCGTTTTGACTCGGTCGGTACCGAGTTTGATCCTCAGCATCACGAGGCACTTACTATGGAAAGCAGCGAAGACGTAGAACAGGCAACCGTTACTGATGATTTCCAGAAAGGGTACATGCTGCACGATCGTGTTTTGCGATCGGCTAAAGTTAAAGTGGCGATGCCCACTGGTCCTCAGACATCAGAAGACGAAGCGGATTCCGAATGAGTTTTCGGAATGAGTCAACGGCAGAGAAACGAAAATAAGGAGTAAATGGAATGGGCAGGATTATTGGAATCGACCTTGGTACAACCAACTCATGTGTTGCCATTATGGAAGGGGGTGAGCCTACTGTCATTCAGAATGCTGAAGGGCAGAGGACGACACCGTCGATGGTTGCCTACACGGCAAAAGGCGAACGGCTCGTAGGTCAGCCCGCTAAAAACCAGGTTGTCACGAATCCGGAAAACACCGTGTACTCGATCAAGCGCTTCATGGGGCGC
>SKXQ01000156.1 GCA_007128315.1 Spirochaetaceae bacterium
GAACATGGAGTGTCACACAGGAAATCTATGACAGCTTTGGAACGACGCACGAACTGAGACTGGATTTCACTCGCGTTCCCGGCCAGCCGAATCAGTGGCAGGTCGCGGTTGTCATGAACCCGGGTGGAGACGAACAGCCGCTTCAGAACCTGTCGGTTGCCGGTGTTGACAGTGCGGATACCGAACGCTTTTTCGTCGAGTTTGCAAATGACGGGACGCTGCGACGGGTCTTCAATGACGAAGGCGGCGAAGACACCGACGGGGAATTGACAGTCGGGATGACATTCGAGGTTCCCGAAAGTGCGATTCCCATCGACCCTGATACCGGACTGCCGGAAGCTGACGGTGTTCAGACCCAGACCTTTACACTAAATCTCGGTGAGGCAGGCTCGTTCACGAACGCCATGACTCAGTTCAGTTCGGCAAGCAGCCTTCGGATTTTTGAGCAGAACGGGTATGGCATGGGTTATCTCGAAGACTTTCGCATTGACCAGTCCGGTACCGTGACCGGTATCTACTCGAACGGAACCAACCGTGCGCTCGGACAGATTGCCCTTGCGAGTTTTACCAACCCCGGCGGTCTTGAACGGGTCGGCGACACGAACTTCGCGCGAACGATCAACAGCGGTCAGGCGGACCTGGCACCGGCCGGTTCGGCGGGACGGGGCATGATCGTATCGGGTGCGCTCGAAATGAGTAACGTTGACCTATCTGAGTCCTTTACCGATATGATTGTGACTCAGCGAGGTTTCCAGGCGAACAGTCGCACCATCAGGACGGCGGATCAGATGCTGCAGGAAGTATTAACACTGAAGCAGTAAATCCGTATGATGAAGAGGTTTAGATGATCAGTGTGACACGCCTTGATGACAGGAAGTATTTTGTGAATCCCCATCAGATCGAATACATTGAAACGAATCCGGACACGACACTGGTAATGCTGTCCGGAAAGCGTCTCATTGTAAAAGAAGGCGTGGAACAGATCACCGACAGCATCGTCGAGTACAGACGCCGGATCGGCGGCTTCAAGAACGAGGAGTAGGAAGACGGTATGGATCTCGGCACGATAATTGGCATAATTTCCGGTTTCCTCCTTATCCTCATGTCCATACTTACGAGCGGGGGCTTTCTCGGAGCGTATATCGACCTGGCGTCGTTTATCATGGTTATTGGTGGAAGTTTTGCGGCGATGCTCGTGTCAAACCCGCTGAGCCGCATGCTCGGTGTCATGCGGTACGTGAATCTGACCATTCGTACGCCCGACCTCAAGGAAGAAAAGATTATCTCCGATCTGGTGGCGTTTTCGGAACGTGCACGCAGAGAAGGTCTTCTCGCGCTCGAAGACAACCTTGATGAAGTGGAAGATGAGTTCATGCGCAAGGGCATACAGCTGGTCGTCGATGGCACCGACCCCGACATCATCAAGAGTATTCTGTACAACGACCTGAATCAGTTGCAGGAGCGTCATGATACGGGAATCAAGCTGTTTGACGACTGGGGCAAGATCGCCCCGGCTTTCGGTATGATCGGGACGCTTGCTGGTCTCATTGCCATGCTTCAGGCGCTCGGGGACGACCCGGACGCCATTGGATCAGGTATGTCTCTCGCGCTTATCACGACAATGTACGGCTCGATTTTTGCGAATCTCATCCTCGTGCCCCTGAAAAACAAGCTCGAAGATCGAAACCGCGACGAGACGCGCGTGAAAGAAATTGTGGTTGAAGGTATATTAAGCATACAGAGCGGTGACAACCCGCGTATTCTCCTTGAGAAGCTTGTCAGCTTCCTGCCTCCAAAGCAGCGTGAAGCGATACGTCAGGAGAGTGTACGTGATTAGCGCAGCCAGGGTGCAATTATGCCAGGTGTAAAGAAAAAGGAACGGAAATCTGAAGGCGCAGCGGACTGGCTGCTGACCTACGGAGACATGACAACGCTTCTGCTCACGTTTTTCGTACTTCTGTTTACGACGGCAGAGATTGACGGGTACGAGCTTCGCCTCGTGCTCGCGGCGTTTCCCGGGCTCGGGACGTTTCAGGGCGGTAACACCCTCGAGGTGGGTCCCCTCGCCGAGCTTGGCAACAACATTCTGCAGCTCCCGTCGCGACGGGTCGGAAGGTCCCTCGACGAGGCTCGCAGACAGGCAATCAGCCTGTTCGAACCGGAGATACGCTCGAACAGGGTCAGGGTTACCCGGGACGAGCGGGGACTTGTAATTTCGCTCGCTGCGGATTCGTTCTTTCGTACGGCGAGCGCGGAAATCGATATTGAGCGTTCGCGGGTTGTACTGCAGAATCTGTCCGATCTGCTCCAGAGTGAAACGGTCGCGGGACGGTCGTTTCGCATTGAGGGGCACACGGACAGCGAACCGACCGATCCTCAGGGGCCATGGCCGAATAACTGGCATCTTGGTGCGGACCGATCGCTGAATGTACTGCGGTATCTCGTCGACTTTGGAGCGCCTGAAAGTCGCTTCCAGGTCATGTCGCTTGGGGAACAGCAGCCGCTGTTTGCAAACGATACGGCAGAGGCCAGAGCCTATAACCGCCGGGTGGATGTGATCATCCTCAGCGACGGGAATCTGTAAGCGTGTGCAGAGTCACCGAGTAAGGAGTAACAGCGATGTCGGATGATATTTTCGACAGTGATGACGATATTGGCTCCGAGGAGTCACCGGATAATAAAGGCGGAGTCCTCTCGGGTCTCGCTATACAGATACTCAAGTGGGTTGCCATTGTAATTGGGGCGATTCTATTCGTTGTGACTGTTGTCGTTGTGACGATGAATATTCTTCAGGGTGATGAGCCTGCGGGTCAGGTGTTTACTCCGAGCAGCGAATTAATGGCCGAAGGCCTCGACCCGGCATCATTCTTCGGCGGACTGGGCGAGATTCGCGGAACGACCTCGGATGGGGCCATGTTTGTGGTGCAATTGCAACTTGGTTATGAGGAAGGAAATGCACGGGTCGCTGCCGAGTTGACGCAGAACACGCCGCGCTTACGGGATCGGGCGAGGCGGTTTTTTGCGAGCCATACGGTCGATGCGCTACGACCGGCAAACGAGGAGATCCTGAAAACTGAGCTTATGGAGCAGCTGAACGCAATCCTGATCGGACGTCCGATACGGGAAGTGCTGTTCGATGAATTCCAGGTTCTGGGAATGTAAGAACGAATTGATTCGTTGAGAAAAACCCGGTATAGTTATCGGCGGGGAGTGGGAACATGACGGAAGTCCTGTCTCAGGATGAAATTGATCAGCTTTTGACCGCAATTTCTTCCGGAGATATCGAAACCGAAGAAGTCCAGCAGCCTGCCGATCAACGCAAAATAAAAATATATGACTTTAAGCGTCCGGACAAGTTTTCCAAGGAACAGATCCGGACCGTCAGCATCATGCACGAAACCTTCGCTCGTCTGACAACGACGTCGCTGAGCGCTCAGCTCCGAAGTCTGGTACAGGTGCATGTTGCAAGTGTCGCTCAGCTGACCTTCGAGGAATTTATACGAAGTATTCCCAACCCGACAACGCTGGCAATCATTAACATGGATCCCTTGAAGGGAAACAGTATACTCGAGATAGATCCGGCAATTACGTTCTCCATAATCGACAGACTCTTTGGAGGGCAGGGTGAGGGTGCGAAAGTGACACGCGATCTGACCGATATCGAGAACTCGGTCATGGAAGGTATCATTGTCCGCATTCTCGGAAACGTTCGCGAGGCATGGAGTCAGGTTATCGACCTCAGACCGCGACTGGGTAACATTGAAACTAACCCGCAGTTTGCACAGATCGTCCCGCCAACTGAAATGGTGGTGCTTGTGACGCTCGAAACAAAGGTTGGCGAGGTAGAGGGAATGATGAATTTCTGCATTCCCTATCTGACGATAGAACCGATTATTTCCAAGTTGAGTGCCCAGTACTGGTACAGTTCGGTGCGGCGTGGCACGACCACGGAGAATCTGAACATACTCAGGGAACGGCTTTCGACCATTGCGGTTGATATTGTTGCCGAGGTAGGGAAAATGGATCTTACCGTTCGCGATGTTCTCAGTCTTCGAGCGGGCGACGTTATCCGCCTGCCGGATGTGCATATAGGGGATCCCATGAACCTGAATATAGGGAACCGACCGAAGTTTCGATGCAAGCCGGGACAGGTCAGAAACAAGCTCGCCGTTCAGATTATTGAGCAACTCGAAGATATTGCGCAGGAAGAGTTCGAAGAACTCGCGATCGAAGGAGAGGAGTAGGACATGAGCGACGGAAGCCTGTCTCAAGACGAAATAGATGCATTGTTGCAAGGTTCCGGCGGCATGGACTTCGAAGAAGAACCACAGTCCGGTACAACCGACGGCATTTCGGATTCACAAATCAGGGCCTTTACCGAGGTAATAGGCGGTACGGTTGATTCTCAGGGGTCGAACTTTTCGATGCTGGTGAATACGACGGTATCCATGGATCGTCCTTCGGTCCGTTCCGTGAGACGCGACGCCCTGTACGGTGAACTGGACGACGAAATGGTTCAGATTCTTATGCCCTATACCGACGGCGTAACCGGCGACCACGGCTTCTTCATGTCGTCTTCCACCGCGCTCGCAATCGCCGGACCAATGATGGGTCAGGACGGTGTGGAACTGGACGACGCAGCCCTGAACGCTCTTCAGGAGGCGTTCAGTCAGATCCACGGTCCGGTGGCGACCGCGATTGGCGACAAGGCGGGTGTTACCGCCATGACCGGATCCCCGGAAGGGCAGCTGCTCGGGAAAGACGATTTTGATCTCCCCTCGGGCGACTTCGTTGTCGTCGAGTATCCTGTCACGATCGACGACGTGGAAAGCACCGTATACGAAGTCTTCGACAGAAACATCCTGGATGCAATTGAAGCTCCGGCGGTGGCGCAGGCTATGCCGAAGTCGAACCCGCCACCACAACAGGCACAACCACAGGCATCGACAGGCTTTGGTGCGCAGACAGCGGAACCACAAGGCGGTGGTTTCGGCGGAGGAGCCATGGGCGGAATGCAGGACTCGATGGCGGGTATGTTCGGGGGCGGCCAGGGTGGTGGCCCAAGCGTACAGAGCGTGCAGTTCCCCAACCTGCAGGCCGGATCATCAGGTGGTGAGCAGGGAAACATCAGTCTGCTCATGGACGTCTACATGGAGATGACCGTCGAACTCGGTCGTACGCGCAAGCTCATCAAAGAGATCCTGGGCATGGGCGAGGGTACCATCATTGAGCTGGATAAACTGGCCGGTGAACCGGTCGATATTCTCGTGAACCACAAGCTCATTGCGAAAGGCGAAGTTGTTGTTATAGACGAGAATTTTGGTGTCCGCGTTACAGAAATCGTTTCTCCAATGGAGCGGGTCAATAACATGACATAAATTTCTTTTATGGGGGTATACTGGACACGCAGACGCGCTGAGTGCGAGTCTGTGGACGTGGCTGGAAGAAAGGGACTGCAGACCCGTTCTTTCTGAGCCGTTTTACATTTTGAACAACGTGACGGGAGGGGAACGTTGAAACGAACCACAATGCTCATTGTGGTGTTTGCGGTATTCTGCACGGGCTTCGGCTCGGCTCAGGACAATGAACCGCAATTACCACCGGCGGGAGATACCGCCCCGACAAACCGCATAGACGAAACAACTCTTACCTTTGACGACGCAGATGTCGCAGCTGACGAGCCCGCTGGGGATATTGCCAGCTTTGGAGCCGCGGATTTTATTCGCATGCTGCTCGTTCTTGGCTTCGTTATCTGTGTTATCTACGCGCTATTTTTCGTGTTGCGACGTGCGTCGAATCGAAATCACCCGCGCAGCGAGATGCTGCAGGTGCTCGGCACAACACAGCTTTCCGCAGGGCGCAGCCTGCATCTTGTCGAAATAGGCGGGCAGGTGCTGCTTGTTGGCTCTTCGGAGAACTCGGTGAACCTGATATCCGAAGTCACCAATTCCGAGACCGTCGACGAACTACTCCTCGAGGCAAGTGCACGAAAACGATCGGCCTCCGGCCCGGGACCTCGGCGTTTCGGGGACATCCTGGGTGATATGCTGAGTCGGGGCCGGGTTGCGCCTGATCCTGTACGCACAGGCAGAAACGGCGAGAACCGTGAGGTTCCCCTGAGCCGGTCGGATAGCGATGTCGTGACCGCGGCAGGCGGCTTCTACTCCGAGCAGCGCGAACGGCTGCGACAACTGTAGGGGTCGTTATGCGACGTCAACGACTTGTCATGGCACTTCTGCTGCTCGTTATGGTGATTGCTCCCGTCTCACAGGTAGCAGCACAGACCGCACCCGGCGAACAGGCCCTGGGTATCCCCTTCATTGATCTCTCGGTACGCGACGCAGAAACGGACCAGGAGGTAGGACTGAGCCTGCAGATTCTGCTCATACTCGCGGTTCTCAGCCTCGCGCCTTCCATTATTATCCTGCTGACAAGCTTCCTTCGTATCGCCATAGTACTCGACTTCGTGAAACGGGCTCTCAGTCTGCAGCAGGTCCCGCCAAGTCAGGTTCTCATGGGCGTGGCGCTTTTCATGACACTGTTCATCATGTTTCCCACCCTTTCGCAGGTCTATGAGGAAGCATTTGTCCCGCTGTCGGAGGGAGAAATTGGTCTCGAGGAAGCGTATGAGAACTTCGAGGGACCAATCCGTCACTTCATGTACCGGCAGATGCACCGAAATCCGGATAATATACGACTGTTCATGCGCATGGCTGGCTTACCGCGGCCGTCAAACCTCTCGGAAGTGCCGACCTATGTACTGATACCGGCCTTCATTCTTCATGAGATGACCGTCGCGTTTCAGATCGGCATCCTTCTCTTTATTCCCTTCATTGTCATCGACATGGTCGTGGCTTCGACGCTTATGTCCATGGGTATGATCATGTTGCCACCGATCATGATTTCGCTGCCCTTCAAGCTGATACTGTTCGTGCTTATAGACGGGTGGACGCTGCTGACGCAGCAACTCGTTGCGAGTTTTCTATGAGGAGTAATAGACAATGATGACCTTAGGACACGTTGTACAGCTGCTTCGCAGTTCGGTGCTTCAAATACTGATTCTCGCTGCACCGGTGTTGCTGATTGGAATGCTGGTAGGACTGATCGTTTCGATTCTCCAGGCCACAACCAGTATCCAGGAACAGACGCTGACCTTCGTCCCGAAGATCGTCGCGATCATGCTCGCGTTGCTCTTTTTCGGCCCCTGGATGTTCGGTGTTCTGGTGGTATTCACCGAGAATATATTCGCTCAGATACCGGGACTTGTGAGGTGACTGACCGGCCATGAACCTGTTTGAACTGGCGGCAAACAGTCAGATTTTCTTTCTCCTGTTCTCGCGCATCGTGCTTATTACGTTTACCGCTCCGCTTATCAGCAGTCAGGGCATCCCGTCAATCGCGAAAATCGGACTCGCATTCATGACGGCGTACGTTGTTTTTCCGTGGGTTGCAGCCGGGATGTATCCCATTCCTGATACAGGACTCGGATACGTCGCGCTTCTTATCGGGGAAGGGCTGATCGGTCTCATAATCGGGCTCTTCATGACCCTCGTCTTTGCGGCCTTCCAGACCTCCGGCCAGTTCTTTTCCTTGCAGATGGGCTTTGGTGCTTCGCAGGTTTTCGATCCCCTCAGCCAGGTCGAAATACCTCTGCTTGGACAGTACTTCAATCTGGTCGCCCTGTTCGTGTTTATCGCAACGAACAGTTTCAACAGGCTCTTTTTTATCGGTGTGTTTCGCTCTTTTGAAGCGGTGCGTGCCGTTGACGTTCTGACTCAGACCGATGCCCTGGCGTCGCTTATGATGAGTTCACTCGCCGGGATGTTTCAGGCAGCCTTGATCATTTCGCTTCCCGTACTTGGAACACTGGTTGTGGTCAACATAAGTCTTGGTCTCATGGCGAAAGCTGCTCCTCAGATGAACCTTCTCATGCTGGGTTTTCCTGTTTCCATCCTGACGGCGTTCATTCTGATCTTTCTTGCGTTACCGCTTCTTGTCGCAACCTTCGACGCGGTCATAGAAAACGGTTGGGAATCGCTTATGAGACTCTTAACTGTGTACGAGGGGGCGAGATCATGACCGGGTTCCAGCGCGTCTTTGCCACCGCCGCACACGGCTCTACACGCACGTGTGCACAAACCGGGGAGTTGCTGAACGATAGTCTGCTCCGTGCCGCTGAGCGGATGCACCTGCAATGGTTCGCTGCGGAAGATGAGGGCAGAACCGAAGATCCGACCGAACAGAAACTGCGAAAGTCACGGGAAGAAGAGGGAAAAGTAGCGAAGAGTCAGGATACCACCTCAGCGGTCATCCTTCTTGTCGGTGTATTAACCATTTTTGTGCTGTCGGGCTGGCTCTGGAATGGCATGCAGGAAATGATGATGTACTTTCTGCGTCAGATTGGCGAAGTAAACGTCGCAACCGATCACGTGCTGGGTATGGCTTTCTACCACTACTTTATCCGGCTCGCGGCTCCCGTAGCCGCAGTCAGTTTCGTCGCGGCGTGGGCGGGCAATCTTGTTCAGGTTGGCTTTCTGTTTACGACAAAACCCCTGATGCCGGACCCGAAGCGTATCGCTCCGAACTTCGGGAAATGGGCCAAGAAAAGCTTCGCCAGTGAGGAAGCGGGCTTCAACCTTGCAAAAAGTCTCGGCAAGGTAATCATGATCGCTGCGATCGGTTTCTTTAATGTTCAGGCCCTGTCGGGGCAGCTTGTGAACCTTGTCTACGGAACGATCGGCAGCGCCGTTGCGGTAATAGCGGGGCTTGCGTTTCGTGTATTGTTGCAGACCTCGCTGCTGTTCCTTGTGCTCTCGCTTTTTGACTACGTGTTCCAGCGTCGACAGCACATCGAGAGTCTCAAGATGACCAAAGAAGAGGTCAAGGAAGAGCGAAAAAACTATGAAGGCGACCCCCTGATCCGTAACCGTCTCCGGCAGCGCATGCAGGAAGTCCTGAGCAGTAACATGATGCAGCGTATTCCCGACGCCGACGTGGTTATTACAAACCCGACGCATTTTGCAGTCGCACTCGAGTACGACCGTATCCGAATGGACGCACCGACGGTCACAGCGAAGGGACAGGACCACGTGGCACAGAAGATCAGGGAACGCGCACGCGAGAACAATGTGCCCATTGTCGAGAACAAACCGCTGGCGAGAGCCCTGCACGCCGAAGTGGAAATCGGAGACTCGATACCCGAGAAGTACTACGAGGCGGTCGTGAAAGTGCTGAAGTACGTTTACAGTCTTAGCGGTGCACAGAAGCGCCAGAAGTGGTGGGGAGGAAATTGATGTCGGACATGAGAACAATTCTCGGAAATACCTTCCTGCGGCAAAGAAGCGATATGCTGGTCGCGCTCGGTGTCCTCATGGCAGTCGTCATGTTCATCGTGCCGCTACCGGCATTCCTGCTCGATACCTTCATGGCCTTGAATCTGGTCCTGAGTCTGCTCGTTGTTCTGATTGTATTGTATACGCAACGAGCACTGGACTTCTCGATATTTCCGGCGTTGCTCCTTGTCAGTACGATCTTCGGACTAGCATTGAACGTAAGTTCCACCAGACTGATTTTGAGCCAGGGGAGCCTTTTCGAAGGTCGTCTCGTACGCGCGTTCGGAACCTTCGTCGTTGGTACCGGAGGGCTCGAAGGTATCGTCATCGGGATCATTATTTTCGTGATCATCATTGTTGTGCAGGTAGTCGTTATTACCAAAGGTGCAACCCGGGTCGCCGAAGTGGCCGCGCGTTTTACCCTCGACGGTCTTCCGGCCAAGCAGATGGCGATCGATGCCGAGTACAGCGCCGGCGCGATCGGCGACGAAGAAGCTAAACTCAAGAAAGAGGAACTGCAGAAAGAAGTCGATTTCTACGGAGCCATGGACGGCGCTGCGAAGTTCGTCAGCGGAAACGTAAAGGCCGGAATATTTATTACGGTACTGAACATTGCCGGCGGGATGGTCATAGGGATGACCCTGCTCGGAGAGCCCTTCGATATCGCCCTGGAAACCTATGTGAGTCTGACGGTTGGTGACGGGCTCGTAAGCCAGTTTCCTGCGCTGCTCGTGTCAACAGCAACCGGCCTGATTGTCACCCGTGCGATCAGCGACGGAACCTTCGGTCAGGATGTCGGCAAGCAGTTTTCCCGGTACTCGAAGGCCTACTTTGTCGCGGCAATGTTTCTTACCGGTACCGCATTTCTACCCGGCTTTCCCTGGTATGTGCTGCTGCCTCTCGCGGGGGCATCCGTCTATCTCGGTATCCGACTCGGAGGTGCCGAGATCAAGGCCGAGGCCGAGCAGCAACAGCGACAGAATTCCGAGAAACAGCCGCAGAAGGAGCCGGAAGCCACACAGGTCGCTCCGCTTGATCCGATCTCACTCGAACTTGGCTACGGTCTGGTTCCGCTGGTTGATCGTGATCAGGGTGCGGAGCTACTGGAACGCGTTACTCGAATCCGGCGTGAGGCTGCGCTCGATCTCGGACTCGTTGTGCCGCGAATACGGATCATCGACAACATGCGCCTTGAACCAAGCGAGTACTGTATCAAGATCCGGGGAACGGAAGTCGGCCGCGGGACCCTGCGTCTGAACCACTACCTGAGCATAAACCCGGGTGGCGAGCGTGACGAGCTTCCGGGTGAGCGGACGACCGACCCGGCTTTCGGGCTTCCGGCACGCTGGATTACCGAGGATTACCGGGAAGAGGCGGAACGCGCCGGATACACCGTCGTTGATTCTCCGAGCATAATCGCAACACATCTGACCGAAGTTCTCAAACGTCACGCATCCGAGATTCTCGGTCGACAGGAAGTGCGGAATATGCTCGATACCCTGAAACGGGACTATCCCGCGGTCGTCGAGGATGTGCAGAGTAACCTCGGCCTCGGAGAGATACAGAAAGTTCTGCAGGGGCTGCTCCGGGAGCAGGTATCAATTCGCAATATGGTCGCGATCCTCGAAGCCGTAGCAGACTTCGCCTCAGTTACGAAAGATACCGGGTTCCTGACCGAAAAAGCCCGACAGGCCATAGGAAGACAGATATGTCTTCAGCATGCAGACGATACCAGGGCGCTCAATGTTGTTACGATTGAGCCCTCACTCGAAAAGACGATCGTCGATAGCCGCATAGACACCGCATCGGGTGCCATGCCGGCTCTCAAACCCGAACTTCAGCGCGCATGGATAAACAGCGTGAGTAACACGATGCAACAGGTACAACAGCAGGGGCTGCCGCCGGTGATTCTGTGTTCGGAACAGGCGAGACCGCTCGTTCGTTCCGGTATTGCCCGAGACCTTCCTGATGTTGCGGTAATGAGTGTCCCTGAGGTAGCAGATGATATCCGTGTGAACAGCGTCGGCGAGATTACAGTTCAGAAAGCGACCGTGGAAACTCAGACACCGGTATAGGCAGGGAGAAAAAAAGGATGGGGGGAATGGAATATTTTGTTGAACAGGGCAGGACACATACAGAAGCAATGGAGAAGGTTCGTGCGAAGTATGGACCGCATGCGAAGGTGATGCACCACCGGTCGGTGCGCATGGGTGGTTTTCTTGGACTGTTCACTCATGAAGGCGTCGAAGTCACGGGCTATATTTCGCAGGCTGCGCAGAAGCGGGCCGACAACTCGTTCGAGGAACAGAAGAAGCGCTTTCTCGGGTCAGTCGCAGAGAAACGTGGTGGCGGGGAGGCGACGGAATCACCCGCACCGGTAGACGTGATACAGTCGGAACACAACCGGCGCGACACCGGAGATCCTCAGGCCATGCCGGGAAGCGGTGGAACACAGCGGACAACACTCGACACCCTGCTTCAGGAAGTGAAAACCCTCCGGTCGACGATCGAAACCAGGTCGCACGATCGAAACGATGCTGCTGCCGGGGGCGATCATCCGACGGTGGCGCGGATTCGCGAGCTTCTGGAACTGAACGAGTTCACGCTGCCGTATATCCGCATGATTGTCGATCGACTTAAGCGGGAGTTTGCTCTCGAAGAACTTGCCGAGACCGAAGCGATCGAGCGTCGCGTTGTTGACTGGATTGGCGAGAGCATACAGATCGACCGCTATCGTCCGGAAGGCTCGGGACACGTGTTTATTCTGGTAGGTCCGACCGGTGTCGGTAAGACGACTACGATCGCGAAACTTGCGGCGATGTGGGGTATCGAGCAGGCAGATCGCCCGGCTAAAGACGTTCGCATGATTACCATAGATAACTATCGCATAGGGGCCAGGCAACAGATCGAAACCTATGGAGAGATCATGGGTATTCCGGTTCACGCGGCAGAAAATTATGCCGATCTAGAGAAACAAATTGCAGTGTACCGCGATGTCGACGTGGTTTTCGTCGATACCATAGGAAAGTCCCCGCGCGACTACGTAAAGATTGGTGAAATGAAGGAGCAGCTCGATGCCTGTGGCCAGGGTGCAGTGGTTCACCTTGCTGTCAGTGCTACGACGAAGACCAGCGATCTGGAAGCGATCATACAGCAGTACGAACCGTTCGGCTGCCGATCTGTCGTTGCAACAAAGCTCGACGAGACCGCTCGAGTCGGCAGCCTTGTAAGCGTTCTGCATGCACGCGGAAAGGCTCTCTGTTATCTCACTGTCGGACAACGGGTTCCGATTGACATCGAGCCGGCCCGGGTAACAACGCTGCTGAGAAAGCTCGAAGGGTTTCATATTGACAGGGCGCATATCGAAGAACGCTTCTCTTTGGAAGCCGTTGGTGATGAAGCGGTTCCCGTGAGTTCCAGCTATGCCGCGCGGGCATAAAAGACGCTGCCGAGTACAAGAGGGAGAGTGAACATGGCTGACCAGGCAGATGCCCTGCGGGAAATGATGAAGAGTCAGGGTGATCGGACCGGAAATGAGTCCGGAAAGACACGGATAATTGCCGTCGCCAGCGGAAAGGGCGGCGTCGGGAAGACGAATTTCGCAACGAATATGGCTATCGCGTATGCGCATCTCGGCAAGCGGGTCGTTCTCATGGACGCGGATCTTGGCCTGGCCAACGTCAACGTGATCCTCGGAATAATCCCGAAATATAACCTGTACCATCTGATCCGCAGACAGAAGAGTATGAGCGAGATCATCATGGATACCAGCTACGGTATCCGCATCGTCGCAGGCGCAAGCGGGTTTGCGAAGATTGCAAACCTGACGGAACAGGAGCGTCACGGATTTATAGAAGAACTCTCCGAACTGTCCAACGCAGATGTGCTGATTATCGATACCGGTGCCGGCGTCTCCAATAACGTGCTCAGTTTTGTGGCAGCTGCTGACGAGGCGATAATCGTGACGACTCCCGAACCGACCGCAATAACCGACGCGTACGGAATAATCAAGATTGTCGCGACGGAAATCGACAATCTCGGCCTCAGTCTGAAGCTGGTCGTTAACCGGGTCAGCTCGGTGACTGAGGGAAAGAAGGTCGCTGAGCGTGTGATAAATATAGCCGGGCAGTTCCTGAACCTGAAGGTGGACTATCTTGGCTATGTCTACGAGGACCCGGAAGTTCACCAGGCCGTCCTGCGTCAGAAACCGTTCCTTGTAGCGAATCCGAAGTGCAAAGCCAGTATTTGCGTTCAGCACATTGTTGGGCGTCTGGAAAAGGTGGAATTTCGTGAAGGCGGAGGCGTTGGAAATTTTCTGAAACGTCTGTTCAACAGGGAAATCTGATCCGACGGCGAAAAACGGTCATGCATACCATTGCTTGACTGCAGGATTGAATTTGCCTACCATGCCAAAAGAGGGGAAAGCCGATTTTATGTCGGTACACTGGAAAGCAGTAGCTATGGTTTCATCAGGAGCATTCGTGCTCTCTTTTCTCACCGGACTCGTAGCTGGCGTAGCGTTCGGCGTTCTGCTCGGTCGAGCAGCATTATTCGCCGGTCTGTTCGCCGCAGGAGCTATTGCATCATCGTACGGGATACAGCGATGGCTTCCTGATCTGCTTTCGCGGGAAGCCCGGTACGAGACAGGTACACACGTCAACCTGACTGTTGGTGATGACGACGATGAGGCTGATACTGATGTCCGGCCGTCCTCTGACCCGTCGCGGAGTGTCATGTCTTCCGTTTTTGACGAGTCCATGATCGAAGAGGTAGAAGAGACGTCGACTGTGGATTCCGCATCGGTTGCAGCTGCAGACGAATCGAAACCGGCGGCAACTACTCGCGATGTATCCGAGACGGACCGCGATGATCTTGACGGAGATGAGCTTCCGGAGCTTGACGGATTCGCCGGAAGTTTTGAGACAGTTGGGACTGACGCGGAAAGCGCGGTATCCTCAGACGGAGGCTCTTCACGAGCGGTTGATGAATATGGCATGGACACGAAAACAATGGCCGAAGCACTTCGCACGGTCTTGAAGCGAGATGAGTGATAAGGACGATCGAATGGGCGAAAAGGTCGCAGCCGACAAGACCGAAGCAGAACTCTGGCGATTGTATCGCTCAACACACAATCCGGAAATCCGGGACCGACTTGTTCGTCAATACGCCCCGCTGGTGAAATACGTGGCCGGAAAGGTCGCCGTCGGAATGCCCGCAAACGTTGAGTTCGATGACCTCGTCGGCTACGGTGTGTTTGGTCTCTTCGATGCGATAGAGAAGTTCGATCCTGACAAGCACGTCAAGTTCAAAACCTATGCCGTGACCCGCATACGAGGTGCGATATTTGACGAACTGCGCTCCATAGACTGGGTTCCACGGTCTGTGCGACAGAAAGCACGGGAAGTGGAAGATGCCATGCATAAACTCGAGGTTTCCCTCGGACGACCGGCCAGCGACGAAGAACTTGCGGCAGAGCTGGCTATGTCCAGACGTGACTTCGAGAAACTCATGCAGAAAATCGCCGGAACGTCGATCCTCAGTCTCAACGACGTCTGGTATCAAGGCGAAGATACCGATAAAGTTTCGATTGCCGACAGTATAGAGTCTCCTAAAAGTCTGAATCCTGATACGATCATCGAAAAAGACGAAATCAGACGGGTAATAGTTCAGGCAATAGGCGAGTTACCCGAAAAAGAAAAGAAGGTGCTTGTTCTCTACTATTATGAGGATCTGACCCTGAAAGAGATTGGGCAGGTGCTTGAGGTGACTGAGTCTCGAGTGTCTCAATTGCATACAAAGGCTATCATGCGATTGCGTACAAAACTGACCAACGTGAAGAAGGGTATCATGTAAGGGGGATTTCGTGGTCACATATGAAGAGCTCCAGGCCTACATGAAGACACAGGCGGAGCAGGACCGCGAGCGAACTTACGTCCACGTAACGGGCGACACGGTTGAAGAAGCCCTCCGCCAGGCCGCGATCGAACTCGGTGTCGCAATCAGAAAAATCGACTACGAAGTTATCGAACAGAACCGCACCGGCGTTTTTGGTATCGGCAAACGGGCGTGTTCTATTCTCGCGTATCCTGCTGTGCGCAGCGCCGAAGAGCAGGATCTCACGTCGGATGACTCCGGCTATATATCCGATGCAATCGGTTCCCAGGATGCCGACGGTGAAGTCTTTGTCAGGCTCGATCCCGCGGGTGTACTCCTGAAAGTAACGCCTCCGCGAGGCAAGGGTGTCGCGTGCACCGAACGAAAAGCCGTACAGGCACTGTCGGAACGCGGAGTCGATGCTTTTGACCGAAAGATGGTTTCCAAGGTTGTCAAGTTCGCTGACGGTCAACACGTACGCGTCGCCGATTACGACCACAATCCGGCCAACGATGTAGCCATGAGCGTTGAACTGTCCGACGACGAAATGAGCGCATGGCTTACCTTACTCCCCCCTGGTCTCGGCGGTGCCGACCCGAGCTACGACGCGATCGCAGGCTTTCTGCAAAGCCACGGAATTGTCTACGGGTTCGATACGGAACGCATCAGAAGGCTTGAAGACGAACCGTCGTATCGCGACCGTGTCAAGGTTGCAGAAGGATCGCAGCCAAAGAACGGTGCCGACGCCTACATCGCGTACAGTTTTCAGACGGATACTTCCCAGCTCCACCTGAAGGAGAAGGACGGCAGGGTCGACTTCAAGGAGCTGAATCTGATACAGAATGTCGTCGAAGGACAGACGCTGGCGAAAAAAGTGCCAGCGGAGCGGGGAGAAGCGGGGCGTACCGTAACCGATCAGATGATTGCTGCGGAGGACGGTAAAGACGTAACGATAGAAGCGGGAAAGAACGTTACCGTCACCGAAGACGGCATGAAAGCCCTGGCCGACATCAACGGACAGGTCGTAATAGCAGCTGGCAAACTGAACGTAGAGCCCGTCTACGTCGTCGCCGGCGATGTGAATCTGAAGACAGGGAACGTACTTTTTCTTGGTACCGTTCTTGTAAAAGGTAATGTCGACGATGGTTTCAGCGTCAAGGCAGCAGGAAACATTGAAGTCATGGGAAGCGTTGGAAAGTGCGACCTCGATGCCGAAGGCGACGTCGTAGTACACCAGGGGATCGCCGGTAAAGGCGGCGGAAACGTCCGGTCGGGAAAAGGTGTCTGGGCGAAGTTTATCGAAAACGCCAATGTAGAATCGGCCGACCTGGTCGTCGTCAGCGACGGCATCATCAACTCCCGGGTCAGAACCGACAAGGCGGTAATCTGTAAGGGAAAACGTGCCAGCATCGTCGGTGGTCGGATCAGTGCGAGCGAGGAGATCAAGGCCAAGACGTTCGGAAGCGTCGGAGGAATGGAGACCGTGCTCGAGGTCGGATACGACCCGAAGAGCAAGACACGCCTCGAGGAACTCACCTCGCGCCTGTCGGAAATAGAGGATGAACTCGAAGATGTGCTGCGAAACCTTCAGACCATACAGGCTATGCACAAACAGAGGCGAAAGCTTTCGAAGGACAAGATTGATCAGGCGCGCGAGCTTCAGCGACGTAAGAACGAGCTGGTTCGCGAGCGTGACGAGCTGACTGATGAGTCGGAGGAACTCAAGAACTATCTGTCACAGATACGAACTGCCGGTCGGATCAGCGCGTCGGGAGTTGTTCATCCCGGAGTAAAGGTCTGGATCAAGGACGCGTCGCTCGATGTGCGTAACGAGTTCAAGCAGGTTTCGTTTGTCGCGAGTTCAGGAACGGTAAAAGTTGAGAAGTACGAGGAAGCCGATGACGATATCCCTTTGAAGAGGAGTGATTAACCATGCCTATTCAACCGATGGATCTGCAGGTCCTCTTCTCTCGTCTCGACAATATATCTCGGGAAACAATGGGCGAACGGAACATGCTTGCCCAGAGCCAGGCGGTTGCCGGAAGCGAAATCGCCGAGAAAAGCCAGGAGCAGGCCAGATCGGTGTCCATCTCCGAAGATGTCAGTGAAGGTCCCGACTCTATCCACGATGAGAATGAACAGGAACAGCGGGAAGGCCAGGGTCGAAAACGCGAAGGTGAGACATCCGACCGGGATAGCGAGGGTATCGTGTTTCGTGACCCGGATCTCGGAGGGACGATCGACATCTCCGGTTGAACGGTCTCAAGTCTATGGATCTGTTAGCACTCCTGCTCTTTAACTCAAGTATACTGCTTCTCATGTTTCTGTATTTTCGAAAGCGCATCGACCGGGAGTTGACTGCCGAGCGTGCGATCGAAAAGGTGCGGGAAGAAGTCGGATTGCTCGTCGCCGAGCTGAACAAGACGACGGAACGTAATATCACGCTCATCGAGGACCGGGTACGACGCGTAGCGCAGGAGATAGAACGTGCCGATCGGAGTCTTTCTGCATTGACGCGGGTCCGGGAGACCACGGAACGATCGGTCGAAACCTACAACGCCCTTGGGCGCCGGAGCATACGGTCCAGTGAAGATTCATCCGTTGATGTCGGGAAACCGGCAGAACCGGTCGAAAATAAGAGCGAGGTTACGGCGCCACCGGAAAACGATCGCAGATCGCTGCGCGACTCGGTGGTCGACCTCCACCGGCAGGGTGTGCCGGTAGACGAGATTGCAGCGCGACTTGGTGGTACAATAGCCGAGATCGAACTAATGGTCGGACTCGGTCCGACCGGGCGGCGGAGCAGAAACGACTGATGAAGCGAATAATCGGGATAGATCTTGGGACAACAAACTCGGCTGCGGCATTCTGGGACGGTGATGAACCCCGGATCATTCCTAATGATCGGGGTAAAAGCCTGACACCATCAGTGGTTTCGTGGACACCGGAAGGTGAAGTTCTCGTTGGAGAGTCCGCAAAGAACCAGTCCGCGCTGCACGTGGACCGGACGGTCTCCCAGGTCAAACGGTCTATGGGTACCGGTGCGTCGTTTGTGATCGACGATTATTCCTACAGTCCTGTCGATGTCTCATCGCTGATTCTGGCGAAACTGAAGTCGGATGCGGAGAAATTTCTCGGAGAGTCGATCGAACGCGCCGTCATAACCGTTCCTGCTCATTATGGTGAGTCCGCCCGTGCAGCGACGATTAAGGCTGGCCAGGCATGTGGTCTCGACGTGGTCCGAATCCTGAACGAACCTACAGCTGCAGCGCTGTGCGAGGCCGGTCGAAACGAAGGCCAGCGGAGAATCCTGGTGTACGATCTTGGCGGAGGAACTTTTGACGCAACCTGCCTGTATCAGGATGGACGCGTGTATACCGTCAAGAGTACAGCCGGTGACCGAGAGCTCGGGGGGCTCGATTTCGATGCGTTGCTCCTCGAGGAGGTTCTCGAGGCGTTCGCAAGACAGACTGATATTGAGCTTCGTGCCCATCCTGCGTTGCTTCAGCAGATCCGTGACAGTGTGGAGCGGGCAAAGGTCGAGCTCTCGTCCCGGTTGTCAGCGGACGTTTCTATGCCGTTTATCGGAACCGGGGGATCAGCAGTACATCTGTCTCATACGATTTCTCGCGAGGCCTTTTCGCAGCTTGTCGCCCCACTGCTTCGAAAGACGATCAAGTTAACGCTGCAGGTCGTTCGCGAAGCAGGCTTCGGTGTGCAGGGCATCGATGCCCTGATCGTGAGCGGCGGGTCGAGCAGGATACCGCTGGTCCACACCTATCTGCAACGAAGCCTGGGGCTTGACGAAGTGCACATGATAAACCCTGACGAGGTTGTCGCTCTCGGGGCCGCCGTACAGGCTGGCATGATAGAGCGAGGGATC
>SKXQ01000121.1 GCA_007128315.1 Spirochaetaceae bacterium
ACCAGCGATACGAGCTTTACCGACGAGTGGGTTGGACCGGGGGTCGCTTACCGGTATCGGATCGTTGCCGAGTTCGAAGACGGAAACGCTAGTGAATTCTCCGAGTACGCCGAGGGCTACGGGCTCGACGCGACGCGTCTGACGCTCTATTCCAACGAGACGGACGGTACCCGCAGCTTTAATCTCTCGGGTGGAGACGCGTGGTTTGAGTTCAGCGCCCAGAACGGGTGGCCGTACCGGATCACGATGAGCGGCGGAGCAACGGAGATCGAGGTTTTTGCCCTCGGGAACATTCGCGAAGCTGTCGCCGATGAATCCGGTTCCGGAACCTTTCCGTTTACGGCTGCGGAAACCACGGTATATCACATACGGGTATCTGGCAGTGGAACCCGTACAATCAGCGTGTGGTATTGAAAGACAACATAAACCAGGTATATACTCACCGAATATTACCGAAACAGGAGGTCTTGCATGACAGCTATTGTAAACGGGATGCTCCTGTTCCGGGGCCGTGCCGCATAACCCGTCGGGTTTTTAAGGCTCGTCGCTTCCAGAGAGTAATCCGTCCAGTCACACCGCAGTCGCTTCACATGAACCGGTCTGCGTAACTCAACGCGAACAGGACATCCACCAACACATAACTAACTCGTGACGCATGGAGGGCTACCCCCATGTCCAGAGATGTCGTACGCATTCGACATTCAGACGAGAGTTTTATCTGCATGCATTGCGGTCGCACCGTCATGCCGGCCGACTCAGGCACGTCAAACCGGAACCATTGTCCGCACTGTCTTCATTCCAGACACGTGGACCTTACGTCCGGCGACAGACGCAGCGGCTGTCGGTCTGTCATGAAACCAATCGGTATATGGGTGCAGTCGAACGGAGAGTGGAGCATCCTGCACCGCTGCGAGCGCTGCGGGTTCATTCGATCCAACAGAATTGCTGGAGATGATAACGAGGTTCTTCTGCTCGGGATCGCGGCGCGTCCACTGTCGAAGCTGCCCTTCCCGCTCGAAGGCCTCCTGAAGGAAACCTTATGAGTACTATCAACGAATGGGGGTGGACGCGCGCGCAACACGACGCACTGGCGGGGTTTGCCGCACAGGATTCAGAGTCCACGCCGACGGTTCCTGCACGCGTCGTCGGGCATACCCACCACGTGTACGACCTTGTGTGCGCCCCCGACGCGCGAACAATGCAGGGCCGTGTCACCGGTGCGTTCGAGTACCGTGCCACAGGCCCCGCAGACTATCCGACGGCTGGAGACTGGGTTCTTGTCGAAGCGGAAACAGGCAGGATTACCGCATGCCTGCCGCGACACACCGCAGTCTCCCGCCACGTCGCTGGAGAGGAGACCCTGGAACAGGTAATACTCGCGAACGTCGACGTACTGTTTCTCGTGTTCGCGCTCGACGGCGGGCGCGGCTTCACAATTGGCCTGCTCGAACGGTCGGTGACAGCAGCCTGGAACTCGGGTGCACGTCCGGTTGTCGTGCTGAACAAGGCGGACCTCGCAGACCCGGCACGCCGGGAACAGGCGCTTGTAGATGTTGAAACGCACGCACCCGGCGTGCCCGTGCACCTGGTAAGCGCACGCGACGGAACCGGCGTTCAGCAGCTGCTTGCCGAGGCGCAGCCGGACGAAACGGTCGGGATGCTCGGCAAGAGCGGGGTCGGAAAATCTGCGCTTCTGAACGCGTGCGCGCGAGTACGCGAAGCCGCCGTGCACGCCGCAGAAGGTGAACTCAGGCGGGGCGACAGCCAGGGCCGGCATACGACAACCGACAAGCGACTCTACCGGCTCCCGGGCGGGCCAATTATCGCGGATGTCCCCGGACTTCGCGAACTGCAACTGTGGGCGGACGACGAGAGCCTGGACGCGACCTTTCCCGACATTGAGGCACTGGCGCTCGAATGCCGGTTTCGCGACTGCGGTCACAACGGCGAGCCGGGTTGCAGGGTTGCCGAGGCGCTGGCGACCGGGGAGCTCCCGATGGATCGCTACGAACGCTATCTCGATCTTCAGCGCGAACTCGCCTTTCTCGCCCGAAAACGGGACATCCGGGCGGCACAGAACGAGAAGCTCAAGTGGAAGCAGATCACCGAGCACCAGCGTGCCGCAAAGAAGCAGCGGAGGTAAACGCGATTGCGGACACCTTCAGGCAGACGGGACACCGCCCCTCGGGAGAAAGAGTGCACACAGGAAGCCGCAGAACGTCAGCCCGACTGTCAGGCCGAAGACCCCTGTGTATGTCCAGAACTGTATCAAAAGCCCCCCGGCAACAGGTGCCAGCACCGCAGGTACATACCCCACTCCCATGAGACCGGCGTACAGCGGCCGCTCCCGCTCCGGGACAATAGAGAGCATATAATTAATGAACGGAGGCGCTCCTTCGAGTGCGAATCCCAGCAGAAAAAACAGAACCGAGAACCACACGATTGCGCCTGAACCAGTACCGACGAGGCCGGTTCCCAGGGCGATCGTAGCGGGGGCTGCCGCCACGAATGCGACAGCCTTTATCGCTCGCTGATGACCGTATCGGTCTCCGAGGTATCCCCACAGCAGCGCACCACAGATGCGTCCGACGACCTGTAGAGGAATGAAAAGCCCGAGCGCCGCCTCGCCAAGTCCGAACTCCCTGCCCCCGTACACAATGTAGAACGGGAGGCTTATCCGGGCCATGTTAAAGAGCACGAGCACCATCATGGTCAGCGAAAACGCCGGGTTTGCACGAAGATAATGGGGCAGTGTACGAACGAGGACCGAAAGCGGCAGCCGCGCCGATGTCTCACTCGGCCGCTCGACAAGACCGACAAAGGTTCCGACGTTGCCCAGATAGATCAAAGCACCGATCAGCACAACGATTCCGTAGTTAGCAGGAAACGAGAGGGCACTCCAGCCGAGCAGCCCTGCCACAACTGCACCGGCGGCAACAGACAGCAACCCTCCGACTACCTGCCGTGTTGCGAAGAAGCGCCCCCGACGATCGTCCGGCACTGACTTCCCGACCATATCCAGCCATGCAGGATCCCCGGCCGAATCTCCGAACCAGAACAGAATCTGCACAGAGAGTAAAAGGGTAGCCCAGATCCACGAAGGACTTTCGGGTAACCATATAAGTGCAAACGCAAGGATCCACAGCGGCAGACGCCCGGCTGACATGGCACCGACGAGAAAACGCTTCTTCCGTGGCATCGAGGAAATCCAGTTACCCGCGATGATCGGAACAAAGCCCTTCGACAGCGGCTGCACCGCTCCTACCAGACCAATAAGAATTGCCGAGCCGGTCAGCCGCTCCATAAGCAGGGGAAGGATCGTGTTCGGATCGAAGAACACGAGCCCCACGGTAAAGAGAATACCTTCGGCCACAAGCAGCCGGTAGTTCCGCCTGGTTTCGGCGGGATGATACCCGGCCAGCTCAGACGATGAGATTACTGACGAATGTGCCATTCGGACGGTGGTACCCGGTTGGGGGGTGGAATGTCAACGTGCATACAGCAGAAATTCACTCGCTTCCTCCCACCACGATGAACGTGCCGAGAAATCAAGTGTGTTGTGTCCGGCCTCTTCCTGAACCCAAAGTCGCTTCGACCCGTCAAAGCCCTCGTAGAGTGCACGGCCGAGCTCGGTCGATACGACCTCGTCTCGACCTGCAAGCAGGAAACCGACCCGGCCATCATAACCAGCAAGTGCTGCCTCGTTATCAAACCGGTCCCGTAGAATCGCGTTAACGAGAACGCGCGGGTAATGCAACCGGGCCACGGCGGCGATATTCGTGAACGGTGTAACAAGTAGAATTCCGGAGACGATTTCGCGGTTTCGTGCAGCGACCTGGGTGGCGACACCGGACCCGATGGATTCTCCGAGGACGTATATCGGTTTGTCAGGATCCTCAGATCGTAACTGCTCTATCGCTTCAACGGCCGCTGCAATAAAGGCGTCTTCGCCCGGCTGTCCCTCACGCGATCCATACCCGGGATACTCCAGAAGATGTACCGTCCAGCGCGAATCAAACCCGCGCGCGTAGTACTGGCGGTGCAGACTGTGTCCGGCATTGCCGTGCATCACAAGCAGTCGTGCTTCCGGGTTTTCAGCGGCGGCACCCCGCCACCCCATGCGACCAGGTCCGGCCTCGGGCCACGGCTCAAGACCGTAACGGGCAGCGGTCCGCAACAGTACCTCTTCGCTCTCCGTCGACGGGTGGTAGAGAAACAGATTCTGACACGCGCTCATCAACAGGAGCACGCCGAGCACGACCACGATCGAGGCGATACGTCGGGGTGTGTTCGACGGGGAACATAATCCACTCATGATAGACGCTCTGTCAGCGTTTCGGGATAACCCGTGTCCCGCTGTGCGCACTCTCCACAACGGCATCAATTACCGCCATGTTCGCCCGCGCGTACTCAAGACTCGTCACTGGCGACAGCCCTGCAGAAATCGCGCGAACGAACGCATCTCCCTGAAGGGTGAACTGGTTCGCCGCGGGGACTTCTTCTGCGCGCTGCCCGCTTCGGTCGAACGCACGGCAGTCATCAATCACGATACGCGTTCCCGAATCAGTCGGGGTGTTCACGGGGATGTGCACCTCGATACGCCCGGCAGTGCCGTGTATCTGCACGCTCTGATACGGTGCCTGCTGTGTGGCGCAAGTCAGCGTCGCGTGTCCCTCCGGAAACGAAAGCAGCGCACTGGTAAGACGATCGATCCCGTAGCTGGTATCGGAACTCATAGCCCCGTAGACGGCTTCCGGTTCACTCCGAAACACCATCCGGGCGAACAGAATCATATAGCATCCGATGTCCATGAGCGCCCCGCCTCCGGCACCGGTATTGTTTCGAATGTCAGACTCATCGGTGTTCATGTAGCTGAAGTGACCATGGAAAGACGTAACCGTCCCGACTGCTCCGGATGATATCAGATCGAGAACCCTCGCCCATTGCGGGTGGTGCCGAACCATGAATGCTTCGGCAATCTGCTTCCCGCTCCTGTCGCGGGCGCGTATCAGATCTTCTACCTCGCCCGTATTCATAGCGACCGGTTTCTCGCACAGGACATGTTTGCCTGCCTCCAGCGCCCGTATAGACCACGGCACGTGCAGATGGTTCGGCAGAGGATTGTAGATCACGTCTATAGTTTCATCGGCGAGCAGTTCCTCGTACGATCCATACGCGCTCTCGATGCCGAGGTCGTCAGCTATCCGGCGCGCGCGCGCCGCATCCCGCGATGCGATTGCGGCAACCTCGCAAAGTTCGCTCTGCTGCAGAGCAGGTATCACCTTCTCCCGCGCGATCTTCGCCGCTCCCAGCACACCCCACTTGAACGTATTCATGTGTGCAGGATGACCCCGACCACCTCGGTCTGTAAAGTCCCGTTGAAGCTGTCCCCGCGCGGGGACACCGGTCATTCGCGGCCCCTCTCCGCTGTGATATGCTCGTCAAGTCTCGAACCCCGCAGCAACGATTGCAGGAGCGTACACATGACCGAACAGATTATGCGGTTTCAGGCTGATGGCATCACCCTCGCAGGCACCCTCTCCCTCCCGGCTGGTGACGGACCATTCCCGGCCACGCTCCTGGTCGTCGGATCCGGCGAAGTCGACCGCAACGAGAACCATGCGCGCATGGCCATGAACGTGTACAACGAACTTGCTGCACGTCTGGCCGAAGCCGGATTCGCTTCCCTTCGATTCGATAAACGAGGTGTCGGCGAAAGCGAAGGGAACTTTCACGAAACCGGGTTCTTCGATAACGTTGCGGACGCGACGGCCGCATTCGAGGCGCTCTGCGATCGTCCCGAGGTGGACGCAGACCGGGCATTCGTTATTGGTCACAGCGAAGGAGCGCTTATTGCTACGCGCATGGCGGCAACGGGTGTGAACGCCGCAGG
>SKXQ01000169.1 GCA_007128315.1 Spirochaetaceae bacterium
CTTCAAACATGCGTCTGAACACTCGCGAGACATTCGGGTTGGCAAGTACGGAAGGAAAATGCATGTACCCGATACGCGATACCATATTGTTCAGGCTGACGTCGGTAAAACGATAGTTATCGCTACTATTTCGTACAGAATTTCAAGTCCGGCACCCGTCAGGTCAGCCTGCCGCAGGGGCAGGTTTTCACGGACCTTGCAGGCGGAAGCACCTGCGGGCCGACAGGCAGCGTACCCCTCGCACGCAAAAGAGGAGCCACATTGACACTCACGAGTCTAACCGATATCAAAGAAGCGTGTTGATTCGACCCCGCATTTTACAGGGCCTGCCAGGATATTCACTGCAGAGCCTCGGAACAGACAGCCTGGCCGGTCTTATTGTCGGGGTTATCGCCGTGCCGCTCTCTATCGCCGTTGCAGTGGCTTCCGGAGTCGGACCCGAGCAGGGTCTCGCCACCGCCGTGATCGCAGGCATGACCGTTGCGCTCCTCGGCGGCGGAAGCGTACAGGTCTCCGGGCCGACCGGTACCTTCGTCGTAATAAGTTATGCAATCGGATCACAGTACGGATACCCTGGCCTGGCGCTCGCAACGGCCATGGCGGGTATCATGATGGTCCTCATGGGCTTCGCCAACCTCGGGAAGATCATACAGTACGTGCCATATCCGGTTGTCATCGGGTTTTCGTCTGGCATCGCGACGGTCATTCTCATTTCCCAGATCGGCGATCTGCTCGGGATCTCGACGGCGGGGGCTCCCCCCGATGCACCGGCACGTCTTCTGAGCTACTTCGGTAATCTGGGCAGTATTTCGGCAGCAGATACTATCGTGTCACTCGCGACCATCGCAGTTCTGGTGCTGTGGAAACGGGTCTCGGGACGGATTCCGGGAGCACTGATTGCGCTTATCGGCATTACCGGTATCACTGCCCTGTTTGATCTGCCTGTAGTGACAATCGGTTCACGCTTCGGGAGCCTGCCGAGAGGGCTGCAGTGGTACGGCCTCCCTCCGGTCAGCTTCGAACTCGTACAGCAGCTCATGGTGCCCGCGTTCACAATCGCATTGCTCAGTTCCATCGAAAGTCTGTTCACCGCGATGGTCGCCGACGGCATGGTCGGTGAGCGACACGAGCCGAATACCGAACTCGTCGGCGAGGGTATCGGGAACGTTGCCGCCGTGCTTTTCGGTGGTATTCCGGCATCCGGAGCGATCGCGCGTACGGCGACGAGCGCCCGGAATGGCGGCCGCACGCCTGTTGCGGCGATCATGAACGCTGTGTTCGTCCTCCTCGTGATGTCCGCTCTCGCCCCGCTTGCGTCGTTCATTCCTATTGCAGCACTCGCCGGTGTTCTGTCGGTGGTGGCATGGAACATGGCTGAATGGAGATCGTTCCGGGCGATGATACGCGGTCCGAAGAGCGACATGCTCGTCCTCATTACCACGTTTACGCTTACCGTCCTGATCGACCTTTCGGTCGCCATACAGGTCGGAATGGTGCTCGCGTCCTTCCTGTTCATGCGCCGGATGAGTATGGTTTCACAGGTCACGGTTCTCCGCTCGGAGCGGAGACACCAGCGATTCGAGGATCTGCAGAAGGCCGACATACAGGTCCGCACCACATCCCGGTCCATACCACGGGATGTCGAGGTTTACGAGATCAACGGAGCGTTCTTTTTCGGAGCGGCAGAGAAGTTCCGGAACGCCATGCTCCTGATTCAGAGACGCCCGAAGGTACGCATACTCGGTATGCGAAGCGTCAACGCGCTGGATGTTACCGGACTCCGCCTGCTTGAAGATCTGGTTAACGACGCGAAAAGCCACGGAGGACACGTGGTTCTGGCCCGCCTGCAGGCACAACCCGAGCGCGCCCTGAGAAAATCAGGACTCTTCGAGCGCATTGGAGACGAAAACATATGTGAGACGCTCGATGCCGCGCTGAAACGGGCACAAACCCTCGTAGAAAAGACGTGAGTGGTTCTTACCGTCCGGAACCGCGACTGTACTGACGCGACACGGAATCCCCGTAGGCACGCTGATCCGCGTACATTTTCGGACCGAACACGTACGCGCGTTTCGGGAAAGCGGTGCTCTGGTAGATAATCCCGAGGACAAGAACTGCGCCGGAGATGCCGAGGAAGGTCGCATAGTACGCAGTCGGTGACATCTCGATGAGCCGGAACACGACCGTCGCCACAGCCGCCCCGGCGTGCACCGAGCCGAGGATTGCGCTCGCTACAATAACCATGACGCGATCAAGAACGATGGTTACCGCACCACCAACGAGTGCCCCAACGACTGCAGCAACGATTATGACAACGTCACTGCTTCCGACAAACGCGCTCGCGATCGCAATGGCAACCGAGGCACCAACGGGTACGCCAACCAGAAAAAGCGCGACGAAGTACAGGCGTACCGCAACAAGTCCTCCGAGAATACCGCCTATAGTTCCGAACACCACGAAGGCCTGAGGAAAGTCAAAAAACCGGCCGACAAGCGCTCCGACAAACGGCGCGGTCAGGTAGAAACCCACGATAAAAAAGAACAGAAGTCTCAAGCGATACCCGGTCATCGCAACCACAAGACCGGCTATGGCCACGATCACGAGGCCGAGCCAGTTCAGATGCAGGAGAAATTGTTCCAGTTGTGCGAAAGTCTCTGCCATAGCCAGTCTCCACCTTTGTTGTATCACACGATGAGGTCTTCGGGAACGGTATTTCCCCGCTATCGACCTCGATTAAGTTTCTCAATACTGATGTGTCCCCGACTCTTGTCAAGAGAAAACGCTACTCCGTGCAGTTCCTGATCTACAGTATATGAAACGTGACAGATTTCGACAGTCGCGCCCGGAAACACTGTCCCGGTAACTTCGACCCGCACGTCTTCGTTCGTGTCTATCTCGAACAGCAGCGACTCGGACGCTTCGTTTGTTTCGCGCAACTCCTCGCGCAGTTCCTGAAGCATACCTTTCAGTTCACGGGAGGGATTACCGGTTAGCATACGTCTCACATCCGCGAGTTTCGCAGTAACTCTTTCAGCTTTTGATCGTAGAATATCGAGCTTCTTTTCCGCGAGGTAATTCACACCGCAGTGTATGCTGATATCGGGCCCGGTCGCCGTGCCTACCTGTCGCGTCTGGACACCGTTTTGAGCGAAGATCAAACCTCCGAGGATTACTCCTCGCTGGCTCGTGGCAACTTTTCCCCCGGTGTAGATGTGTGACCGTACGATAGCCCGGTCGACCAGTACATCGGATCCGGCTTCGATCAGGCAGTTCTCCACGTACTTCGCACGAAGGATGCCGGCAATCCTGACCACCGTGTCCGATCGACCCAAAAGACCATACCCGGCGGTCAAATCTGCCCCGGCGACGATATCCGAAGCGTCAAGCGGTGTGTTCGCGTAGATCGAACCCGACGCGTGAACCCGAAAACCGTCGTGAACCTGCCCGTTCAGACATACATCGCCGGGGAAATCGATGTGTCCGGTATGGTAGTCCACGTCTCCTTCGACGTAGAGTACCGGATTAACGGAAAGCGTCCCGTCAGCCAAGCTGCAACAACCATCAACATCCGCACGAAGCTCGTCTCCGACGCGCTCGGTGCGTTCTCCGGCCTCAAGGTGCTCCACGGGCTCCGTGGAACAGGGAATCGTCCGTCCGTGAATATCCATTCCGTCGATACCCTCACGGGCAGGAATGTAACGCCCTATGCACTGTCCGGCTCCGACAACGCGAAAGGGCGAGATTTCTCGAAAATCTACCGTTCCATCCAACATGACACGTGGATAGACTGGCCCGGGTACGACCGATTCTTCGGGAACAAGCTGTTCAGGCCTCGCGGCAACCGGCTTCTCACCGGTTGCCACCCGAATCGTAGAAAGCTCGATCTGTTCACGGTTGCACTTGTCGACTGCAACCGCGATAGTATCCCAGTCGATACCGTGAATCACATCGAGATCTGAGAGCGCCTGCGCAACGTCGTCGACGGTGAGAACCCTGCAACCGGGGCCGGGTGGAATGAAATCCGCATACACCGCCATGCAGTCCGCGTTGATCCGGACCTCAACGGCACCGTCGCAGTCCGGTTCCTTCAATGCATGGCGAGATTTCTCGAACCTGCGGCGGACTTCCTCTCTGGCCTGGTCATCCAGACCCGGGAACGATTGGCTGAATCCGGCCATTTGGCCCCTCCGTTACCCTGTGCGGCCTTTATAGTAACGCAGGTAGCTTAACTATGCCAGTGGACGCGGATCTGGCTGTCTGCAGGTGGTCTGCGGCGTGTAGTAGGTACCGGACGCCGCCGCATCGTGTATGCCGTGCATGATGTCCAGCACATGCGCCGCGATGTGCGCATTCGACCGGTGTTCGGCGCCCTCTCGAATGGATTCGGCCATATCCACCACACCAAGGCCCCGACTGTTTTCGGCGTAATCGTGGGTCAGCGGAATCTCTGACCACTCCTTCGCGCCCTTTCGCCTGATCTGCACCGGACCACCAAAGGTGTTCGGGTCGGGAACAACCATCGAACCTTCGCTGCCGTAGATCTCAATTCTCGGGAGTGTGCTGCCCCATACGTCAAAGCTCGTGATCACCGTCGCAATGGCACCTGATATAAACTCTATGTTTGCGGTCACGTGCGTCGGAACCTCGACATCGACCACTTCACCATACTTCGCCTCGCTGGTAACGGTCCGGGTATCAAAGGTCTTTCGAGCCGAACCGGAGATCCGGGACGCGGGTCCCATAAGCTGTACCAGAGCAGACAGGTAGTACGGGCCCATATCAAACATGGGTCCTCCACCGGTCTTATAGTAGAATGCAGGATCCGGATGCCAGCTCTCGTGACCGTGATTCAGCATAAAGGCAGTCGCGCCTATCGGCTCTCCTATCCATCCATCGTGGATGAGCTTCCGGCAGGTCTGTATGCCTGCTCCAAGCACCGTATCCGGTGAACATCCGACCCGTACATCGTTTTCGTCGGCGAGCATCAAAAGCTCCGCTGCCTCTTCACGGGTCACACACAGGGGTTTCTCCCCGTACACATGTTTTCCGGCTGAAACCGCCTTGCGGGCGATCTCGAAATGTGCCTGCGGGGTGGTAAGGTTCAGGACGATGTCCACATCATCACTCTGAATAAGACTGTCGGTCGAAAGCACCTGCGGGATCCCGTACTCCGCGGCCGCGGCTTCAGCGCGCCCGGGAGCCAGATCCGAAAGAGCGGTGACGGCGACAGACCCGGAAAAGACCGTGGTCAGATTTTTCAGGTATATAGCGCTGATCGCACCAACACCGATAACACCAATATTCACTGGTTTCTGTATACTCATGTTTCGTTCCTCCGTTCCGATCAGAACATCTTCTCTTCGTTCCGGAAATCGTCGGCCGTGGCACCGGCATCACGGGCGACCTGCCTGCCTTCAAGTGCCCAGAACAGGCCCCGTCGCATGAGCTCGAGTGATTCCGGAATCCCGAAGATATCCGCGTGGTGTCCGAGAGAATTGTAGTAAACCCGGCCGTGACCCCACCGTTTCGTCCATACCACGGGCATGTCTACCGGCGGATTACTCGAATGGAACCAGCGGACGACCGGAAAGCGCGTTGTGGCAAGTACTTCGACAACCGGATCGACGTGCAGATAGTATTGCTCGGAACTGACCGTGAAGTCCTTGAGGCCTGTTACAAGCGGGTTCGAGCTCGAGGCAATTTCTACCGTGTACTCGACGCCGTCGCCACCGGGGTGAGAAACCCAGTTTCCGCCGGTAATAAACTGCCACTGCACCGACTCGCGAAACGCGTCGCACATACCGCCGTGGCA
>SKXQ01000067.1 GCA_007128315.1 Spirochaetaceae bacterium
CATGCAGCCCGGGGAACCGCAGTACGCGGTCCCCTGGCGTGTCATGACCCGACCTCGCGACGACCGCCTTCGCCCGGGCTACCAGCTCTTTCGGGCTGAAGGGTTTTACCACATAGTCGTCAACGCCGAGCGAGAAGCCGGTGAGCCGATCAGATTCTTCTCCCTTCGCCGTCAGCATAATCACGGGCGTTTTCTTGCGTGCCCGAAGCCGCTTCATGAACGAAGGTCCATCAAGGCCGGGAAGCATCCAGTCGAGTACGATAAGCGAAAACAACTCGTTCAGAGCGACAGAAAGTCCGAACGAGCCGTCCTCGGATGCGGTAACCGTGAACCCGGCTGCTTCGAGATAGGTGCGAACCACATTCACAATATCCGGGTCGTCTTCGACGACAAGAACACGATGTTTCATGGGCCTTCAGTATAAACCGGCCTTGATTGTGTGCGTAGTCGGGCGTTCGACGAACCACGGCCCGAATTGCCCACTACGGTCGTGACACGCTACACTTGAGCACACGTCATGACGACACCGAAGACGAGACCTGAGCACATCGACATTTCTCCCGGGAGCGAGCGCCTGGGTGTTATCTGTACCGCCGTCGGGCGACGCCTTACCGGCACGCTCTCCGGTGGTTCAAACCGGCGGCCGGACTATCTGCCGCTCTCGGATGTCGGCCATGTCGCCGCGGAGTGGGTACTCGGCTATGTCGTGTGTGGCAGCGGTTTTGTTGAGTTCCGTGACGGTAAACATCATACGTTCGAGGCTGGGTCGGTGACGCTTGTCTCCCCGGGCACCTGGTACCGGTTCCGCGTGGACCCGGACACCGATTCGTCCGTCTACTACGTAGCCTTCGATGGGGAATCACTGACCGAACGGAAGGTCTGCACGGCCATTGACGAGCTGTATCCGGTCGCGCGTGTGGGATTGCATACCGAGGTAATTGAGCTTTTTCAGTGGCTTTTGAGTGTCGCGAGAAGCAACCGGGCCGGGGCGCAGCGAGAACTCGGAGCGACGATCGTGCTTCTGGTGGCGAAGCTCGTGAACTGTTTTCACGAGGCCCGATTGCAGGATACCGAACCGACAGCGGCCGAGCGCGCGTGCGCAATCATGCTGACCCACGTAACCGAACACGTTTCTATAGAGCACATCGCCCACGAATTGCATGTGCCGGTTTCAACGTTCCGCAGGGTGTTTCGTAAGGAGACAGGGGTATCGCCCTATCGGTTCTTTCTCGGCTGCAAGGTAGACGCGGTCAAGCACGAACTTGTCCGTGGCGACTTACCGCTTCGAACGATCGCCGAAAAGTACGGTTTTGTCGATCAGTACCACCTGTCGAGGGTTTTCAGAAGCGTTACCGGTACGCGCCCCTCTTTCTGGAAGCATAACAACTCGACAGTGTCAGTAATTTCCCGCTGACCGTGAGTATCCGGGAATATTGCGACTCGCCCACGGTTGGTTCTGCACGAGAAGCCCTGCTTCGGGATTTGCCGGAAGGTTCCGGCGCGGGAATGCCTTCCATTCACCGGATTCAACGTCTATTCCGGCAGTCTCTCCACCGGATCGCAGGTGCTCATGCAGTTCGCTTCGAAGGTGCCCGGCGATAGAGGCGCAGTCCGGGTCCTCAGCGTGGTTTCGGCTCTCGTGCGGATCGTTGACACGGTCAAACAGATACTCGCGCTGATCAAGCGCGCTGTAGACATACTTGTATTGTGACGAAACTGCCATGTAGGTGGATGACTCTGCGCGTTCAGCGGCGTCTACCTCACCCGCGGCGACGAGCGAGCCGTTTCGCGTAGCATCGACTTCCCTGGTATACGCGTGGTGAGCAAATACGGTGGACCGATTGCAGTGTCCCGAAACGACATCCTGAAGTGCGACACCGTCGAACGTGACACCGCTTTCCGATGGGGTAACACCACCAGCCCGGCAGAAGGTCGGCGCGAGGTCGACAAGGCTTACCGGTGTGTCGCAGACAGTCCCGTGGTCGAATGTACCCGGCATGGAAACGAGAAGCGGAACCCGGGCTGACACATCGTGCATTCCCCGTTTGCCGAAACAGCCGAAGTCACCAAGATACTCCCCGTGGTCGGAGGAGAAAACGACGAGCGTCTCGCGAGCATCGGTACTGCGGGAGTCGATCGCGTCGAGCATTCGTCCGACCTGGTAGTCTATAAACGAAATGCAGGCGTAGTAGTACGCTCGCATTATACGTCCGAGGTTACGGTCGTAGCCCTGGTCACGATACTTGTAACGGTTTTGCGCACGGTTTACGTACGTCCAGAGCGACTCGGCATCGTCGGGGATAAACGGCTCGGGAATATCCTCGAAGCCGTAGAGTGTGTACCACGGCGCGGGCGGGGAAAACGGCGGGTGCGGGTGAATAAACCCTGCGTACAGGTACCATGGTGTTTGTGAATCGGCGGTCTGGCGGATAAAGTCGACTGACCGGTCGCCGACCCACTGAGTCGGATGAAGCTCCTGGGGCATCTGCGCGATCTGTGGGATGTAGTACATCGGTCCGCGTGCGCCGTGCGGGTCTATGATGTGAGCGTAGTCTGCGTCCCGTAACGTGCTCAGATAATCGTCCTTGTCTTGTGACGCTGGTATCTCCTCCTGGGTCTCTCGATGGTGAAACCCACGAAGCGCGAGGGGGCCTGGCGTAAAATGACACTTTCCGATTCCGTGTGTCCGATATCCCGCACCAGACAGTGCGTCCATTACGGTCTTCCGACCGTCGGTCGGCATCGATGTATTCTCGTAGCATCCGGTATTGTGCGGGTATTGTCCGTGAATCATCGAACAACGGGCAGGCACGCACACCGGACACGGTGTATAGGCGCTGGTGAACGTGGTCGCGCGTGCCACAAGTCGATCAAGCGAGGGGGTGATCATGTGCGTGTTGCCGAGCGCGGCGATGCAGTCAAATCGCATCTGGTCGACAAATACATGGAGAATGTTGGGACTGTTCGCGGGACGATCGCTCATATCCCCCGCAGAGTAGTGCTGCGAAGGCCAGCGCGCAACAGAAACGGAGTGAACCGGTGGCTGCAACCGAAATAGTGAGCGGAACGTACATCTGTAGTTGTAGAACGTGCATTTACAGCACCCAGGAACGCTCCTACGTTGAATGAGTACGAGAAAACGCGAAGGAGGCGTATATATGAGATCAGTAAAATCCGTTATCGGCTTGCTACTGCTTCTGGCGGTTGTGGCCGGGCCAGCTTTTGCCGGTGGCCGGAGCGAGGTCGCTTCGTCCGAATCTGATGGACATCCGGAGATTTCGATTCTGATAAACGAGTCACCGTGGCTCGGTGCATTCCGGGAGATAGTGTCTGTCTACGAACGGGAGACCGGAAACAGCGTCGAAATAGTCGGAAGCCCCTACGGTGCGCTATTGACGCGTATTACCAATTCGTTGACCGCTCCTGAGAGCGAGTTCGACATTGTCATTCTCGATGAAGTCTGGGCGAATCAGTTCTACGAAGGCGGACTTGTCGCGGCTCTTACCGACATAGACCCCGACTTTGCCTTTGACTCGGGCGTGCTCGAGTACAATTGGGTTACCCGCTGGGACCACGACCTGGGGACCAATGCTGAAAGCGGGACAATTTATGGAGTGCCTATCAACGGAAACATGCAGATTATGTACTACCGGACCGATCTGCTCTCGGAAGCCGGGTTTGACCCTCCCCAAACATGGGATGACGTTTTCGAGATCGCCGAGCACTTCTACGATCCGCCGAACATGTACGGCATGGTCGGTCGCGCTACAGGTCGCCCTGACTTCGGTCTGCAGGCGGTTCTGCACAGCTTCGACGGCTACCTCATGCGCTACGACGTCGATAGTGGAAATTGGGATATCGGAATTAACCGCCCGGAGGCGCTCGAGGCCCTGAACCTCTGGTTGCGACTCGTTCGCGAGTACAGCCCGCAAGACTACCCGAGCATCGGACAGGCTCAGATGATCTCTCTCATGCAGTCGGGCCGTATCCCTATGGCGTACACCGTAACCGCAGCAGCACCGAACTTCGATAATCCGGCTGCCTCAGCAGTCGTTGGAAACGTCGGAGCAACAGTGGTTCCCGGTCCCGAGCCGGGGCGTAATGCCCCGACGACCGGAATACAGCCGTTCGCGATTCCGAACAACCTGCCCAATGAGCGCAAGGAAGCAGCCCTCGCCTTTCTGCAGTGGGTGCTTCAACCAGACGTGCAGGTCCAGTTCGGTCGTGCTGGAGGAATCGTCACCCGACAGGACGCGTGGGAAACGCTCGCCGAAGATCCCGACTTCTGGTGGGCACAGGCAGTTGCCGACAGTACGCCGTATGCTCGTGGTCAAATCCGCGTCGCACCCGGTGGTCGGATATTCGACATGCTCGAAGGACTCCTGCGACAGGTCGTCGTCGGTGATCTTACACCCGAGCAGACACTGCAACAGGCGGAAACACAGATCCGTGCGATAATGGAAGACGAAGGATACCCGGTACAGTAACGCGTATCGATGACGCAGAGCAGGCGGGGCTCCGTCCGCCTGCCGAGCCGCCCATCGGTGGGCGGCTTTACATCTTGTTCAACAATAGGTAGTGACATGCAGATCCGAAACCTGACCAGTTGGGCCGATAATGGTTTCAAGTATATAGCGTTGGCTCCGCTCATTATTGTGCTGGTTGTTCTTGTAGCCGCTCCGGTCGTACAGCTTGTATCCACGAGCTTTGCCCGCACGCGATTTGCTTCTGGAGGAATCGAGTTTACACCAGTGGGATTAGCCAACTACCGGGCCGCTTTTGCCGATCAGGTTGCAATGCGTGCGCTACTGAATACGACACTTCTGGCGATTATCAGCGTATCGGTCGAAACAGCAATTGCCGTTGTCCTCGCACTTGCGGTCGGCTATAGCCGGCGCGGGAACATCCTGTACCGAACCATTTTCATTTTTCCGATGCTGCTACCGCCAATCGCGATTGGTGTCATGTGGCTCATGATCTACGACTTCAACTACGGCGTGCTCAATCAGGTGCTTGCATTTGTGGGAGTTCGCGGCCCCGCGTGGCTTGCGAGTAACTACCTCGCCTTTCCTTCAATAATTGTGGTCGATATCTGGCACTGGACATCGTTCGTGTTTCTGATAGTCCTCGCCGGGGTCGAAACCCTCCCGCACGAGCTATCAGAGTCGGCACGGATCGACGGGGCAACAGAACCCCAGATCATTCGCCGCATTCTCCTGCCGCTTCTGAAACCGATCATTCTCGTCGCGGTGGTCACACGAACCATCTTTGCATTCAAGGTTTACGAGCAGATCTATCTCCTCACCGACGGTGGACCGGGAAACAGAACAGAGGTAGTCAGCTCGTACATAATGAGAGTGTTTTTTAACCAGAATCGCATGGGCTACGCCGCATCGCTTTCGGTTCTTACCTTGCTGTTTATCGCAGCACTTATATGTGTGTTTTATCTTATACAAGCTCGTCTCGGGCGCGACGGAAGGGCAACGAAATGAGCCACAAACACACCACGCTCGGAACAATTGCACTCGCCGCGATTCTCATAAGCGGAGTCGTCGTAACGATGCTCCCGATCCTGATCGTTTTTCGGACATCGCTGCAGCTGCCGAGGGACATTATCTCAGGAGGGTTCTTTTTTCGCCCGTCGATGTACAACTACATCGACACCTTCACGACCTACCGATTCGGGCGTCTCCTCATAAACAGCGCGACGGCTGCTTCGGGGACTACCGGTATTGTCCTCGTTATTGCATCGCTCGCCGGGTTCAGCCTTGCGAAGTACCGATGGGCACGCTGGTGGGTTGC
>SKXQ01000098.1 GCA_007128315.1 Spirochaetaceae bacterium
GGATCGTACGGATACATGGCGGTACTCGCGCTCACTGCAACGATCGCCGCGTACGCTGCGACGAAGCGCATTCTCATGAAGGAGGCCCGTATATGAGCGCATTCTCACGCATACGTACACGACTCGCTGCGGACTGGACGATGGCTCGCCGTGACCCTGTTTCGCTGTATATCCTGCTCGCTCCGGTTATTTTCGCGGTGCTGATCAGGGCCTTCGTTCCCGGGGCGGGGGAGCAGCGTCCGACGTTTGCCGTTCTCGATTCAGTGCCCGAGGAGTCCCGGTCTCTGCTGTCCTCCTTCGGCGAGCTTGTCCTGTTCGAGGAACGGTCTCATCTGGAAGCGCGCGTGAACCGACCCGACGATGTGCCGGGCTTCGTCATGACCGAAGCGGGGCTTACGATGCTTCTGCAGGGCGACGAATCGGAGGCCTCGGAACGCTACTTTCGCATGGTGCTGCTCGATACCCGCTCGGGCGGTCGGGTGCTCGAGGCGGTATCGGGAGAAACGGGAGGCGTCACCGGACCTGATGCAGCCGAATCCGTATTGTTGAGGTATCTCGCAGTTGTCGTACTCATGACAACGGTGCTTCTCGGCGGCATGCAGGTCGGCTTTCTCCTCGTCGAGGACCGAAGTACCGGGGCTATTCGGGCGCTGGCCGTATCGCCGCTTCGTCTGCGGGACTACCTCAGTGCACGCTACCTGTACACGATCGCACAAAGCGGCCTCGGAATGATTGCCGCGGCGTATATCATGCTGGGGGTTTCGGTAAATCTTCCGGCCTTACTGCTCGTCGTACTCATCGGCGGACTCAGTGGAGCGCTCGTGGGAACCCTGCTCGGTACCCTGGCCGACAGCCAGATCGCCGCGATGGGTGTTGGAAAGCTGATTATTCCTCTGTTTCTGCTCGTGCCGCTTTTGAGTCTGGTGATTCCTGCGTCCTTCCGCCCGCTCCTGTGGCCGTTTCCGAACTTCTGGCTGTGGAGTATGCTGGAATCGATGTATGTCGGAAGGCTCGGCTATGGGTTCGGGTTGAGTGCAGTGCTCGCAGCAGCGCTGGGGCTGCTCGCGAATATCCCTCTCATGATCCGGCTGAAGGCGAGTGTAAAGCTTCGATAGCGCCGCTAATCGCGTGCTCGCGGCCGGCGGACAACTTCACTATACTTGATCGCATGACACACGGCGGCGCTGGCCTGAGCATTCTTCTCTGCGATGACGAACGTATCGTCGCGTTTGCCGGGAAAGCCATGCTCGAGGCTGCGGGATACACGGTTGAAATTGCCGGGAGCGGTGAGCAGGCGCTTAAGATGCTGGCCGACGCTCACCAGGCGGGGCGACCGAAACCCGCTCTCATTCTCATGGACATAGATCTGGGCCCGGGCATGGACGGAACGCAGGCCGCCGAACAGATTGTTGCCGGCTACGAAATCCCGGTTGTATTTCTCTCCTCTCATACAGAGCCGGAGATCGTGGAGAAGACCGAAGGCATTACTTCCTACGGATACGTCGTCAAGCATTCAGGTGAGACCGTACTGCTCGCTTCGATTCGCATGGCGTTCCGGCTTTTCGAGGCGCGGCAACGACAGGAACGCGCGGAAGAGCGGCTGCGTGAGCAGAATCGCTATCTCGAACTCTACCGTACGACGGTTGACGGCATGACCGATCACAAGATTGCGGTCGTGGACAGTCAGTATCGCTACCGGGTTGCGAGCAGGCAGTTCGCCGAAAGTTACCTGAAACAGGAATCAGAAATTGTCGGCGGCACCATAGCGGATCTGACCGGGGCAGAGGTGTTCGAGACGAAGATACGCCCCAACATAGACCGGGGGCTCGCTGGTGTTCCAACGGAGTTCGAAGACTGGTTCGAGTTTCCGGGTCTCGGCTGGCGGCACATGCGGGTCAGGTACTACCCGCTGCCGGGCTTTGATCTCGGTGATCACGCCGTGGCTGTGGTCATACAGGACACAACCGAACACATCCGGGCCGAGCAGAGCGCCCGGACGGCAGAACGGAATCTGGAGCTCATTTTCGATTCGGTTCCGGCCGCCATATGGTTCGCCGATCGCGAGGGGCACTACGTCAGGGTCAATCGTGCCTGGTCCGACTCCGTTGGCGTCGAACCGGACGATGCCACAGGGAAAACGGCTGCCGATGTATTCGACACTGATATGGCGCGCCAGCTTGACCGCGAAGAACGGGAAATTGTGCGCACGGGGACTGCGATACGCGGACACGTCACCGCGTACAGTACCTTGTCCGGCGAGGAGGGCTGGAGCCGTACCGATCGCCTTCCGACAACCGATGAGTCCGGGAATATTATCGGGGTTGTCGGGTTTGCCGTCGATATCACCGCCGAGCGCAAAGCCATTCGGGAACTCGAAGAGGCCCGGGTTCGTGCGAGCGCAATTCTTGCCGCACACCCGGACATTGTCTTCGTGACTGACCGGGACGGGCTCATTCTTGAGTATCATACGCGAGCGACAGATCTCCTGGCGTCGACTGATCTGATCGGACGCTCGGCCGCAGAAGAACTGCCCGAGGAGACCGGTGTACGCATACTGCAGGCGATACGACAGGCCTACGATACCGGGCGGCTTCAGGTCGTCGATTACGAGCTGGACGTACCGGCCGGACACCGGCATTTCGAGGACCGGCTCGTCCGGCTTGACGACGGGCGCGTGCTTGGCATTGTGCGCGATATAACGGTCAGACGAAACGCGGAGCTTGAGGCGCGCAGGCTCATTGCCGAGAAGGAGAATCTCCTTCGTGAGGTGCAGCACCGTATCAAGAACACCATGAACACCATGGGGGCGATGCTGTCGCTTCACGCGGACGCGGTACAGGACAGTCCTGCCGCGAAAGCGGCGCTTACCGATGCCCGGAGCCGGTTCCGGAGCATGGAAGTACTCTACGATCAGCTTCACCGGTCTGAGTCGCACGACCGGGGCTCCCTGAAAAAGTATCTGAGCCAGGTCGTCCATACGGTTGTGGCCCTGTTTCCGGCGGGCTCGCGCGTAACCGTATCTGAACAGCTCGACGACCTTGTGCTCCCTACCTCCATCCTTTCACCGGTCGGCATGATCGTGACCGAACTCGTCACAAACGCCATGAAGTATGCGTTCGCTGGCGACAGTTCTGACGTCGGCGACGAGGCGAGACTTTCGGTGTCCTCGTGCGTATCGGGTACACGCGTGCGCATCACCGTCGCCGACAACGGCCCCGGTGTTCAGTCCTGCACTGCCGGAGACATCCGCGAAGGCTTCGGGCGGCGTATGATTCGGGCCCTCACCGAGCAGCTTGATGGCACCGTAGAGATTGCGACTGATGCCGGAACTTCGGTGAGCGTGGAGTTCAGCGTCCCTGCGACGTAGTCAGACCATGCCGGTCAGCCCTCGTTCATGCCCGCGTCAACGGCGGCTCGTTCCGCCCCGAGGGCGGCCTTGTAGCGGGCGAAATAGGCGGTAAAACCCGCCACGTCTCCGGCATCGGGTGCGACGGTACTGACCGCGGCGTCCGCGAAGACCCGGTCGAGGTAGTCCGGAAGCGATCCTCCGCCGTCCTTCAGGAAGGAGGCGAGCAGGGCCATACCCCATGAACCGCCTTCACCGGCGGTCTCCATGACCGAGCAGGCACAGCCGGTTACCGCCGCGGCGAGTTGCTGACCGATACGAGGTGTCGTAAAGAATCCACCGTGGCCCGTAATGCGCTCGACGGTTGCTTTTTCCCGCTCGCGCAGAACGTCGAGTCCTATGCGCATGGCGGCGAGCGCCGAAAACAGATGCGCCCGCATCAGGTTCGCGGGTGTAAAACGCGCACTCGAGGAGCGCAGAAACAGTGGCACCCCGTCGGCGAATCCGGTCAGGTGTTCTCCCGACCGGTACGGGATCACCGTGAGGCCCCCGGCGTCCGCATCGGCCTCGAGCGCGAGCGGCAGGAGCGCGGAGAATCCCTCGTTCATGGAAACCTTATTACCAAGGGCGGCTGACGCTTCTGTCAGCATGGAAACCCAGTCATTCAGATCCGAGGTGCAGTTGTTGGAGTGCGCCATTGCAACGGTCTTGCCGTCGGGAGTCAGGAACACGTCAATCTCTTCGTGAAATCCTGCGAGCGGCTTTTCAAGAACAACCATCGCGAAGGCGGACGTGCCGGCAGACATGTTCGCGGTCCGGGGACGTATGCTGTTGGTCGCGATCATGCCCGTTCCCGCATCGCCTTCAGGCGGGCAGAATGGAAGCCCTGCCTGTACGGTGCCGGTGGGGTCGAATTTTTCAATCGCCCCTTCGTCCAGCGTGCCGGCGCCGGTCCCGTGCTCTACGACCTCGGGCATTATGTCGAGGAATCGGTAAGGCATTCCGTGTTTTTCCAGTAGTTCGTCGAACAGGGCAACGTATCTCGCATCGTAGGTCAGGGTCGCGGGATCAACCGGAAACATACCCGAAGCTTCATTCAGACCGAGCACGTGCTTCCCGGTCAGTGTGTAGTGGACGTGTCCGGCGAGTGAAGTCAGCCGCCTGATATGGGGAACGTGATCCTCACTGTTCAGTACGGCCTCGTACAGGTGTGCAACGCTCCATCTCTGTGGAACAGGAAACTGAAAGAGCTCGCTGAGCTCAGCCGACGCGCGGTGTGTGCGGTTGTTCCTCCACGTGCGAAAGGGCACAAGCAGATTGTCGTGTTCATCAAACACAAGATAGCCGTGCATCATTCCGCTGAGACCGGCCGCCGCGATCTGCGGGGCGGTACCGGCGGAGTTCCGGTAATCATCGATCAGCGATCGCATCGACTCCCGGAGGCCGGTCCACGCATCTCCGAGGGGATAAGACCAGTATCCGTCCACCTGCGTGTCCTGCCAGGTATACGATCCGGATGCGACGGGCTTCCACGTCGAATCGATCAGAGCGGCCTTTATTCGCGTTGATCCGAACTCTATGCCGAGAGACAGGTCAGATGTACTCATGTATATACTCCTTTTTGGATTGTCGGTACCGGTGTAGAATACCACAGCAATGGAGAATCGCGCAGACCGCTATACCATCATCGTAGTCGATGATGAACAGATTATTCGGGACGGCCTGCAACGTCATGTCGACTGGGAAGCACAGGGTTACCGTCTTCTTGGCACCTGTGAGGACGGAGCTCAAGCTGTGGCCATGCTCGAAGAGCAACCCGTTGACGTGATCATCAGCGACATCTCCATGCCGTTCCTCGACGGGCTTGAGTTGTCGGAAGTCGTACGGAATCGGTATCCCCGGACCAAGGTAATTCTACTCACCGGTCACGACCGCATCGAGTATGCCCAGGAGGCGGTCAGACAGCACGTGGCCAGTTTTCTCCTGAAGCCGATTACACCGAATGAACTGCGTGAGGTGCTCGCAGCGACCCGCAGCGAGCTCGATCAGGACAGGAAAGAAACGCTCGACCGGGCCCGCCTCGAGCGGCAGCTCGCCGAAAGCATGCCCTTGCTGCGGGAGCGTATTCTGAACCGGATTATTCTCGGGCAGCTGCGAGAGCCCGGAATTCGGGGCGCACTTGAACTGAGTGGCATGTCCATGCCGGGCGGGTTTCTGGTGGCGCTGATAGCCGACCGCGATGAGCCGGCCGGCCGGGATCGTTCATCGACCGATGTTGAGCTTGATCTCATCGCCCTGCAGAACGTGGTAGAACGGACTGGCGGTCAACCGCCGAACCGGCTCGTATTCCGTGACATGGACGGCCGGGTCGTCTGCATTACCGGAGGGGCTTCCTTCAGGGAAGCTTCGTCTGAGGCCCTTCGTTTTGCCGAGGATCTGAATGCACGGGTCGCTGCGAAACTCGATTCGCCGGTGAGCATCGGTATAGGACGAGCGGTGGCAGGCGTCAAGGGCATCGTACAGTCGTACCGTGAAGCCGGTTTTGCCCTGAGTTATCGTTTCACCGTCGGAAGCGGACGCATAATCGAATACGATGACGCGTCGGGTGCAGGCGATGATCTGGCGTGGAATCCCACCGACGATGAGCACGAGATTATCAGGTCGCTCGGAGCGGGACGTATCGATGACAGTACCGAACGCATCCGGCGGATGATACAGGATATGCGCGAACGCGAGCTCAGCCCCGATCATTGCAGACTTATTCTTCTCCGTCTCGTTGCCCGCATCATCGATACTGCCGTTGATCTCTCGGTCGAACCGGGACTGGTCTTTGGCGACAGCAGCCCTATCGACGCACTTGCTACGCTGAAGACGCTTGACCGCATCGAAAACTGGCTTCTTGCAGTCTTCGAGCGTTGGCACGAGGTTCTCGGAAGCCGACGACAGCAGCGCTCACTTCGGAAAGCCGCCGAGGCGCAGGAGTACATCCGGCATCGCTCGTCCGACCCGGATCTCTCGGTTGAACGGGTCTGTTCGGCGATCGGTGTAGGAACGAGTTACTTCAGCAGTATTTTCAAGCAGCACACCGGCAGGACCTTTGTCGAGTATCTGACCTCACTTCGCATGGAACGGGCAAAGGAGCTTCTGCGTGCGAGCGATCAGTTGACCTACGAGATTGCCGCCGAAGTCGGTTACCGCGATCCGCACTATTTCAGCAACTCCTTCAAGCGCTACTGCGGAATGACGCCGCGAGAGTACCGGAACGATGTCTGAGCGAGGACCCGCCGGACGCCGCCGGTCAACCATTTTGCCGCGTATAGGCGGTATACAGGCTTCCATAACCGCCGCCCTTTCCATGATGGTCCTGATTACCATCCTGTTCATGAGTGTCGCGTCCTATAACGTCACGAGGCGTGTGCTGGTCGATACCGCACAGGAGTACACCGCTCAGCTGGTAACACAACTGCGTGCGAGCATCGACTCCTACATCGCCAACATGAAGAGTATCGCCGAGGTCATTCACCGGGACTCCAATGTCCGTCGATACGTCAGCGACGCCGATCCAGGCGTGGACGTGCGTGAGTCCGTCTTCTCGCTCCTGAACTCGGTGTCCCAGACCAGGGATGATATTTCGCTGCTGATGGTTGCAGGCACCAACGGGGATCCGGTGTTTCACGACGACGGTCTGCGCATGAACCCCGCCGTGTCGCTCGAACAGCAGCGCTGGTTTCGCAGTGCCGCGAATGCGGGAGGCGAGCCGGTTATTACACCTGCGCAAGTGCAGAATATCATCGCCGATCGCTATCGCTGGGTCATATCACTCTCGCGTACCATGGCCGGGGGTGTACTTCTGGTCGACCTGAACTTCACGATCATCGAAGATCTGCTCGCATCCGTGCAGCTGGGAAACCGCGGGTATGTATTCGTCGTCTCGGAGACCGGGGCTCTGGTCTATCACCCGCAGCAGCAGCTGATCTTCAGCAATCTGCGCGACGAGCGTATCGCAGAAGTCATGGCTATAGGTCGGGGTTCGTTTACCGCGGGCTACGGTTCGGACGAGCAGATCTACACCGTCGCTCACAGCGAAAGTACGGGGTGGAAAGTCGTCGGCGTGAACTACGTGGAGGAGCTGCTGGCTGACGCCCGCGATGTACTTGTCCTGTATGTTCTGTTCGGCTTTCTCTGTTTTGTTCTCGTCGTGCTGCTTTCGCAGCTCCTGACCGTTCGCATCTCGTACCCGATACGGCGCCTTCGCGAGTCAATGAAAGCAGTCGAGCAGGGCAACTTCGACATTCAGGTTGATGTCCGCGGCGGTGCGGAAGTTGTTGATCTGAGTCGTGACTTCAACATCATGATAGGAGAGATCAAGTCGCTCATGCGCCAGAACTCTGCCCGTCAGGCGGAGATGCGGCAGAGCGAACTCAAGGCGCTGCAGAATCAGATCACACCGCATTTTGTATACAACACGCTGGACTCGATTATCTGGATGGCCGAGGGCAGGGAGTACGAGCGGGTTATTACCATGACCTCCGCGCTCGCGCGACTGCTCCGGCTCAGCATAAGTCAGGGGAACGAACTGATTCCAGTGTCAGCAGAGCTTGAGCACGTCGAGAACTATCTGACCATACAGAGAATGCGATATTCGCCCGAGAAAGTAGACTTCCACATAGAAGCCGATCCCGCGGTTCTGGGTCAGGAAACCTTGCGAATCGTCCTGCAGCCGCTGGTCGAGAACGCGATCTACCACGGTCTGCGGACGAAAGACCAGGGCGGGCACATTGTGGTTCGCGTCTTTCGGGATTCCGATACACTGGTCTGTGAGGTCTCCGATGACGGCGTCGGCATGCCTGTAGAACTCGCGCGTTCGCTTCTGCATGGGGATGCAGCGGCATCGAGGCTCAAGGAAGTGACTGCCGGTCGTGCGCGCAGCGGTCGCACTGGTGAGAGTTCCGGCGTTGGTGTTCGAAACGTTCACGACCGGATTCGCCTGTACTACGGTGAGGCCTACGGACTGTCTTTCGAAAGTGAGCTCGGTTGTGGTACCACGGTAATCGTGCGGCAGCCGGTTCTCGAAAAGAAACTGGAGAGCACATGAAGATCGGTACAACCATCGCGGCGAGCATCATAACGATTGTGATCGCCGCGCTTATCACGGTGTTTGTGGTTCGGAGTCTCATGCCCGCACAGGAAACGTCATACGACATCGTCGTGGTAGTAAAAGCCATGAGTCCGGACATGGAGTTCTGGGAGATCGTCCGGGCCGGTATCGATACCGCAGCGCGTGAGTTCGGTGTCGAGCCGAGGGTAACGGGGCCCTGGCTTGAGCGTGACATTGCCGATCAGATACGCATACTCAGCGAGATCATCGATGAGCGGCCGGACGGGGTTATTCTTGCGGCGTCTGACTACGAGGCCCTGGCTCCTCTGGCAGACCGGGCGGTCGCGGCGGGTATTTCGCTGGTAACCATCGACAGCGCGGTTGCGGGCGATGCTGCGGCCAGTTTCGTCGCTACCGATAATCTGAGAGCAGGCGAACGGGCGGGAGAGGCTATGGCTGCGGTTCTACCCGAAGGCTCCACCGTTGCAATCGTGAGCCATATCGAGGAAGTTGCAACCTCCATCGATCGCGAGTACGGCGCCCTGCGCGGGCTTGCCCGGCGCGGGAACTACAACTTTCTCGGCACCTATTTCTCCGAGAACACGCTCGAGCTCGCCTACGCACACGCCGAGCGCCTTATGAACGAGCATCCTGATCTTGGCGGTATCATCGGTTTGAACGAGACAAGCACAGTCGGTGTTGCGCGTGCGGTTCGGGACGCCGGGAAGGCATCACAGGTGCGCGTTGTCGGGTTCGACCACTCTCAGGAGGAAATCGCCTTCCTTGAGCAGGATGTAATTCAGGCGCTGATCGTACAGAAGCCCTTCAATATGGGGTACGTGTCCTTGAGGACAATGATTGACGTCCTTGAAGGAAGAGCTGTGGAACAGTTTATTGATACCGGCAGTGAACTCGTAACACGAGAGAACATGTACGACCCGGAATTTCAGCAGTTGCTGTTTCCGTTTTTTGATCCCGCGAGATAAAAAAAGCCCGCAGGGCTTGAAGCACCTGCGGGCCAGCGTATCCGATTCAGACACTATCAGTCGTAGAGAAGTCCAGCGATCTCTGCGTCGTCCATGTTGCTCGCATCGTAGAAGCGGGCACCGGTGTCGACATCAGCGACCGACTCGCCGCGATACGCCTGGTAGGCGAGGCTCACAGCGCGGAAACCGATCTGATAGGGATCCTGGGTGATCGATCCAAGGAAGAATCCCTCCCGGACCGCGTCTTTCTGGGCTGCGCCTGCGTCGAAACCGACTGCTACAACACCGGAGAGCCGGTTTGCAAAGTCTGCCCCGTCGTTACTTGCAGCGAGTACACCACGGACGGTTCCTTCATTCGACATGAAGATGCCGACAATATTGTCGTCGTTCACGCGGCTGAATACCGCGTTCGCCGCCGAGGTGGTATCCTGTGCCGAGCTCGATGCCGGAACAACCATTTCGATCACGACAGCACGACCGCTGGTCGGGGTGTCGGCGTCGATGTATGCAGCATTACCGGTGACACGAATATCACTGCGGCTCTTGTTGCTTTCGTTGATGATGAGCTCGACCATACGGTCACGGAATCCGCGGCCGCGGCTGAGCAGTGACTCACCGGCTGCGTCCTGGTTCATGACCACGATGCGTACCGGGTTTGACGCGGATGCGTTGTTGATGGCTCCGACTATCTCGCGGAACATGTGCTCGGCGCCCAGGCCGGCTGCAGCTGCGTTGTCGGTCGATGCGTTGGCAAAGATAGAGCCTTCGGGTGCATTCGGAACACCTGAGTCAAAACCGATGACCGGAATGTTCCGGCGCATTGCGTCCTCAAGCTGCTCGACGACTGCGTTCGTGTCGAGGGCGGCAAGGGCGATCGCGACGGGGTTCCGTGCGAGTGCGCTGTTGAGCATCTGCACCTGATCCTGCACATCTGCTTCACTGGCAGGGCCTTCGAAGGTGATCTCTACACCTACTTCCACTGCGGCTGCTTCTGCGCCGAGGCGTACCTGCTGCCAGAAGTCGTGTTGTTCACCCTTGGAAACGACGGCGATGTAAGGCACCTCGTCCCGGGCACCTGCTGCGAACAGCGACGGTGCGAGACCGACGATCAGAACCAGCGTCATTGCAAGAATGACTGCCTTGTTCATTTTTCTCATGACATACCTCCTGTATGTGTTGTCTTCCGTTCAGTCCGGGTTATTGGTATTCCCGGACTGTTTCTTCAGCAAATCCTTGAACTCTTTCTCCGCAGCCTTTTCTTCTGCGCGTACGCGCTTTGCCTCTTCCCGTTCTTCTCGTTTCAGGCGTGCGTACTCGGCGTTCATTTCTTTCTCGAGTGAGGTTGCGGCTCCCTCGTCTCCGCTTTCGCGAAGCTCCCGCACTTTCTCAAGCGTCTCGGAGCGATACTTGTCGGCTGCCGTCAGTACGTGCACCTTCGTGGCCCGGTTATTGCGGTACATGTCGAGCAGAACCGCGGCGATTACGACCACACCGGTGAAGAAGGTCTGATAATGCGCCTGCAGGCCCATGGAGGGCAGCCCGTTACTCAGGACCGCCATAATAAACACGCCGATCAGTGTACCGAACACCGATCCTACGCCACCCGAAAGTGAGGTCCCACCGATGACGGCCGCCGCGATCGCGAAAAGTTCAAAACCCTGCCCCTGACTCGGCATGACGGTCGTATAGGTCGCGGCAAAGGCGATACCGCCGATACCGGCGCAGATACCGGCCACGATGTAGGCCGACATTTCCCACACACGGGTATTGACGCCCGAAAGGCGGGCAGCTTCCTTGTTGCTGCCGATGGCGAAAATGTAGCGTCCCATCTTCGTTCGCGTCAGAATCACGTGACAGACGATTACCACAAGCAGAAGCAGGATTGCGCCGGTCGGGATCGCCTGGTTGTCTTCGGTAATATACTTGAAAAAGTTCCGGAACCATCCGCCAGCGGCACGACGACTCGGAAACGCCGCGCTGCGAACATTCGCCACCATGGATCCTATGCCCATGGACGTCATCATGGTACCGAGGGTAACGATAAAGGGTGGCATCTTGACGTAGGCGACCATAATCCCGTTGAAGATCCCGTACAAGGTCGCAACGATCATGATCAGGAGCATTGCCTGTTCTATGGGCCAGCCCCAGCGGGTAAAAGCCGTCCCACCGATAATCGCCGCCGACATCATGACCGTTCCGACCGAAAGGTCAATTCCACCGGTAATGATGACAAAGGTCACGCCGACCGCGATAAAACCAATGTAATACGAGGCATCGATGATATTGACGAGGGTCTGATAGGAGAAGAAGTTTCTCCCGAATATCCCGAAATAGATGTACAGGATGACCAGAGCTGACGGGGCGAGGAAGCGCTGAAGCAGCTTCTGTCGTCTGCGTCGGATGTCTTCGATTTCAATTTCAGTTTTCTGCATTCGTTGCTACTCCTGTGTCGCGCAAGGTCGCGTAGTGCATGATGGACTCCTGGTCTGCGTCTGCAATGTCGAGGATGCCTGTCAGTCTGCCCTCACACATAACAGCGACGCGGTCACTCATGCGAAGAATTTCAGGTAGTTCAGAGGAGATCATGATAATCGCCTTGCCCTGTTCGGCGAGCGAGTTCATGAGCGTGTAGATTTCGCTCTTTGCACCGACGTCGATCCCACGGGTCGGTTCATCGAAAATGAGGATATCCGAGTCCTGTATCAGCCATTTGGCGATGACGACTTTCTGCTGGTTCCCACCGGACAGGTTCCGTACGATCTGCTCTATCGACGGTGTGCGTATGTTGAGCTTCTCGACGTACTCGCGCGTCGCACGCGACACCGCGCCGAACTGTACGAATCCCGCTCTTGAGAATCGATCATACGACGACATGACCGAGTTTTCCGATACCGACATCTTGACAGCCAGTCCGTATCGTTTCCTGTCCTCGGAAAGATAGCCTATGCCGTGGCGTACGGCGTCTTCGGGAGACGTTATATGAGCAGGCTTACCGTGTATCTCGATGTGACCGCTGTCTATTGTATCGGCACCGAACACAGCCCGTGCGGTTTCGGTTCTTCCGGCTCCGATCAGGCCTGCGAAGCCGAGGATTTCTCCCCGGTGCAGATCGAAGCTTACGTTCTGTACCATGCGTCCTGCGCTCAGATTGCGTACCCGAAGAACTACATCGGCGTCGTCGGATACTCTGCTTGCGTCTTTCGGCTGCTCATAGACCGCTCGCCCTACCATCATTTTGATAATGTCCGCTTTGGACGTGTCCTGCACGTCACGGGTGCCTGCGTTCTCACCGTCCCGAAGCACCGTGACCCGGTCGGCGATCTGCTCGATTTCGTCAAGGCGATGTGAAATATGCACCATGGCGACGCCCTGGCTCGCGAGATCTCTCATGATGCGGAACAGTTCCTCGATCTCGCGGTTGGTCAGAGCTGCGGTCGGCTCGTCGAGTATCAGAATTTGCAGATTGTCGTTGGCTACAGTCTTGGCGATTTCGACCATCTGCTGCTTACCGACTGAAAGGTCTCCGAGTCGGTCACCTGGATTAATGGTGATGTTGAGACGCTTGAACAGCTCTGAGGTCCGGCGATTCTGCTTTTTTTCGCTGAGAAAAAGACCTCCAAGCACCGTCGATTCCTGGCCTATATAGACATTCTGGGCGACGGTAAGGTGGTCCATCATATTCAGTTCCTGATGTATGATGCCGATCCCGAGGTTAAGCGCGTGCTTGGGGTTGCGAGGGTTGAACGGATGTCCGAGATAGGCGATTCCACCGGCGTCCTTGTCGTGGATTCCGGTGAGAACTTTCATGAGGGTGGACTTTCCGGCACCATTCTCGCCAACGAGCGCGTGTATTTCCCCGCGTTTCAGGTCGAAGCTGACCTTCTTGAGTGCTTGTACACCGGTAAAGCTCTTTTCTATGTCGGTCATAGAGAGAATGGTTTCGGCTGATGCAGAACTCATGACTCCACAGTCGCACCACTTCTGAGTCCCGTAAATGGAGTTTTATCCACAGAATGGTGGGGATTCTCCGATAAACACGATATTATTCCTACTGGCGAGATCGCCGTACGATTGTGGTGGTGATTTAGAAGGCTTCATGAGACAATGAAGCAATACAGGAGGTGCGAGATGAATAAAAAACTTGCGATTGCACTGGTTGTCGGAGTCGTGCTGCTCGCCGGATGCGTGACGCCTCCGAGTCTTCAGACGCCACGGCCGATGCCACCCGGAGAGGTGGAGATCGGGGTGCACGGCACCGCGCTGTTTCCGCCGCGAGTCTATGGCGAGGAGCAGCTGGAAGGCATAGACAACGTACCCGAGTTTCTCGGATCCCCGTCGTTCAGCGCCCGGTTCGGTGTCATCGATAATCTGGAGCTGGGAGCTACTGTCGGTCCGATTGGTGCGTATGGAATCCTTAAATACGGGATCATGCCCTACGAAAGTCCCCTGCAACTCAGCGTACTCGGTGGATACGGCCGCTGGGGTCTGATCTTTATTCCACGTTTTATGCAACCTGAGGACAGCGATGTGCAGCTGAATTTTCCAAGCTGGGACATCGGATTCCTCGCCGGATACGACGTCATGCCCGAACTCTCGGTGTATGGAGGAGCCCGGCAATACTGGATAGGTCAGGAAGGAGTTCCGCCAATCGGACGACTCGCGCTGACAAATGCGATTGTCGGTGTCGAGGTATTTCCGCACAGGCGGATATCTTTTCCCATCGAGCTGAATGTGGGTATAATCAACGCCGTGGATGCCATACTCGGAGCCCTTGAAAGCTTCGGTGTGGAGGACACGAATTCTGATGACGCTCCGGAGGATGTATACATACTGTGGCCTTCGGTAAATCTGGGACTCACCATTCACTTCTGACCTCATGGTTTCGGCAGACTGCCCGTGAACGCATGGCAGTCTGCCTGCTGTTTTTTTTCCTAAGCCCGTTTGCATCGCACGCACTCGACCATCCAGCCGTCGTGCTGGCCTCTTACGCGGAGGTGATGGTTGATGTGAACGGTAATCTCGACTTTAACGACATACTCGAGCTGGAGAACGGTCGTTTCTCCCCGGTGTCGGGTAACTCGTTCAGGTTCGGGCTTCGTGGGCAGGCATACTGGATACGAGTGCCGACACGGAGGCTTGCCGATGCCGGGCTGATCGACACCGAACGTCCCGGGGTTCTCGCCTTTGACTATGCGCCCCTGCAGTTTGTCGATGTCTTTTTCCCCACATACGGCACCGGGTCACCAGGCGACGGTGTGACCTACACCAGGCTGTCCGGGGGATGGGGCTATGCCGGTCGTCGGGATGACCGGGCATTCGTGTTTCCTGTTTTCGCTATGCCCGCTTCTATCGACACCGATTCGGAGATCTTTGTCCGTGTCGCGTCAGAGCTTTCGGCAAACTTCCGCCTGTTCCTCGCCAGGGACGACGCGTTTCGACGGACCGAGCTCAGCATCATTCTGTTTCTGGGCCTTGTCACCGGGGTCATGCTCGCCATGGCTCTGTACAATCTTGTGCTCTTTGTAGCGCTTCGCGACCGGACGTATCTGCGGTACCTTTTGTACGTGAGCGTGATGTTCGCCTATCAGGCTCAGCTTGTCGGGCTTTCGCGCTTCCTGCCGTTCGAGTCTGAGCTGCTGAGTTCGGGCAGTGTGGTGGCGTGGACCTTTGCCGCGATGATGGCTGCGCTTGCTTTTTCGTGGGGCTTCCTTGCCGTACCGGAAACCGCGAAATCGGTCAGACCGCTGTATTACTTGTTCTGGACGATCAGTGCTGTCGGACTCGCACTTGTTCTGGCAGGCCGTCTGCGCGAGGCGAACCTGGTCGCTCACGGTGCGGGAATTCTGCTCCCCTTCGTCGGTTTCACGGCGGCCGGAGTCAGCTACCGGAACGGCAGCCGGGTGTCACTTTACTTCATCGCTGCGTCGACGGTGCTGCTCGTGAGTGTGTTCATTTTCGGGCTCCGGGGATACGGTCTGGTTCCGCACTCGTATCAGCTGACACACGCTTTTTTTGGAGCTGCAGCCCTTGAAGCTCTGCTGTATTCCTTTGCCATGGCAGACCGCCTGCGAACGCTCCGCCGTGAACATACGGGTCTTGCTCGCAAGGCCCGTGAGCTGAGCGATGAAGCGCTGACCGACGAGCTGACCGGAATGCGAAATCGGCGTTTCTTCAACAGGGTGTTTCCGTCGGCCGTCGAAAACGCGCGGACTGCCCGCCAGCCGCTCGGACTCGTGTACATCGACGTCGACACCTTCAAGACGCTCAACGATACGCATGGTCATGCCTGTGGCGACATGGTTTTACGGGGTCTCGCGATCGCGGTACAGCGAAACCTTCGGAGTTCCGACGTCGCGTGCAGACTCGGGGGTGACGAGTTCGCGCTGATACTACCGGGAACCGACGCCGGGTCGGGGGCACTGATCGCCGAGCGCATACGCAGTGACTTTCTCGGTCTCTGGTCCGGCGCCGCACCTCCGCTCGTCGAGGGTTGCGTGGACCCCGACTCAATGGATCTGGACACACAGACGGTGTTCCCGGTGGGAATGGAATGCAGTTTAAGCGTCGGAATTACCGAACTGCGGCGCGACGACACGCCCCGGACGCTTCTATCCCGGGGCGACGAGGCCATGTACCGTGCGAAAGTCGATGGCGGCAATCGCGTGTTCAGCACGTGATTGTCGCCCCGTCAGAAGTCCTTACTCTCCCTGCCCGAGTGAAAACCCCCGATCTCCGTCAAAGAGATACAGATTTTCCGTCTTGATTACGTCTATACCCGCTTCGACGGCGGCGCCGAGCAGATTCACGATTGCTTCCGGATCGACAGGCGTGTAGGAAGCCCCTGTGTCCGGCGCATCCGATGCGACGAGTCGGCATCTCCAGTGGTCGGTCAGGAATGTCTCCGGGAAGCCTTCAGGGTAGACTTTCACTCCGCGGTTCGTGATCATTTTTAACTTGAGCGACCCACCCGCAGCCGTAGCGAGTTTTTCGATGCCTTTCCCGATCGTGTCGGCCGACATGGGATCGCCGACCCAGTCGACGAAGACGTCCACACCAACAAGGGTTTTGGTGCTCTGCTGCCGGTCGTAGCCCGGAACCGAAATGCGCGTGTCGCGGGAGGTGTCGATGCTCCAGGGCCGCAGGCGTTTTGGCACCCGTCCCAGGCGTTCGACAATGGCATCCGAAAACTCGTCGGTACTCGCGAGATGGGTGCTGTGTCCGGGCCGGTAAATGTCGGCCGTATGAATCCCCGCCTCGAGGGTGGAAAGCCACGCATTGTGTATGGTCTCTGCAATCGCAGGGCGACCGATATGTACGAGCATCTGCAGGGCGCCGTTCAGAAGGCCGCTCGGGTTGGCGCGATTTGTACCGGCAATATCCGGTGCCGAGCCGTGAATGGCTTCGAACATGGATACCTCTGTGCCGATATTTGCACTGCCCGCCATCCCTACCGAGCCGCTGACCTCGGCAACGACGTCCGAGATAATGTCACCATACAGGTTCGTCGTGACGATCACGTCGTATCGCTCGGGTGCGGTGGCAACGCGGGCGGTTCCGATATCGATGATCTGCTGACTGGCCTCGATCTCCGGATACTCCGTCCTGATCTCATCGAACACATCATGGAAAAGCCCGTCCGTCACCTTCATGATGTTGTCCTTTATCATGCAGGTTACCTTCTTCCGGTCGTAGTTTCGCGCGTATTCGAAGGCGTAGCGAATAATACGTTCGCTGCCGGGGCGGGTGATCAGTTTCAGGCACTGCGTCACGTCGTGCGTCTGCCGGTGTTCGATACCGGCGTACAAGTCTTCCTCGTTCTCCCGTATGATGACGAGATCCATATCCGGGTAGTGCGTTTCCACGTAGGGGTTGAATGCCTGCACCGGTCGCACATTCGCGAAGAGTCCGAGCGATTTCCGTATCGTTACATTCAGGCTTTTGTATCCGCCACCCTGCGGTGTCGTGATCGGTGCCTTGAGGAGGATCTTCGTGCGCCGTATCGAATCCCACGCGCTCTGTTCAATGCCCGAGGAATTACCGGCAAGATACACTTTCTCGCCTATGTCGATAAATTCCGGGGCTATGCCTGCCTCAGCTGCTTCAAGAACCCGCAGGACAGCGTCCATGATTTCAGGACCAATTCCATCTCCGCGTGCCACTGTAATCGGTATGTGTGCGCTCATAATGAACGGTAGTATACGGGGTACGGGAAATCGGGAAAACCGGGTTGTCGAAACGATGATGGAGGGATGACTATGGCGGAATCAGGCTTTGTGTGGCTGGGCATCATCCTGTGTCTTTCACAGTCAGCAGTGCTCTCGGGTATGAACCTCGGACTCTTCGCCATGAGCAGACTCGAACTCAGTGTACTCGTAAAAAAGGGCGACTCCCGGGCGAAGAAGGTACTCGACCTCAGGCACCGTGCAAATCTTGCTCTGGTGACCATCCTCTGGGGTAACGTCGCGGTGAACGTCGTGCTTGCCCTGCTGTCAGGCTCGGTCATGACCGGCGTGTCGGCATTCCTGTTCTCGACGGTCGTCATTACCGTATTCGCCGAAATCATTCCCCAGGCCTATTTCTCACGGCACGCCGTACGGGTAGCAGCGGCTCTGTCTCCGGTGTTGCGCGTGTACCAGATCCTGCTCTATCCGGTCGCGGCACCTACCGCCGGGCTTCTCGATGTCTGGCTCGGTGGTGAAGAAATCCGCTTCTTTCCCGAACGCGATATGAGAGGACTCATACAGTTGCACATGGATAGCACCGACAGTGAGATCGATCTCGTGGAAGGCCGTGGGGCCATGAATTTTCTTGAACTCGATGATGTCCCCATGATCGATGAGGGTGAAGCTCTGGATCCCGGGAGTATTATCGAGCTGCCCTTCGAAGGAGGTGTTCCGGTGTTTCCCCGCCCCGACGAGCCGTGGTCCGTTGGAACAAGCTTTCTCGCATACGTGAATCGCTCGGGAAAGAAGTGGATCGTAATCGTGGATGGGGAAGGGTCGCCCCGCCTGCTGTTGAAATCGGATTCCTATACCCGCGACGCTCTTCGGGATCCGGCAGGCTGTCGCGCGATCAGGCACTGCCACCGCCCGGTACTGACGAGGGACCCGGAGGCGACTCTCGGCATGATGATACCCCGCTTCCGGGTCCGTCCCGGCCCTGCAGAGGACGACGTGGTCGATAATGACGTGATTCTTCTGTGGACCGATACGCCGCGTATCGTTACCGGAACCGATATCCTTGGTCGTCTCCTGCGAGGGATTGTGAAATAGGGGTGATGTACTCGCGAGGCGGTAAAGCTGTGCGAAATCGAGCCGACCACTGGGCGCAGGATCGCCTGCAGTGCTAAACTGGGTATAATCCACACGCATCCAAAAGGAGCACCGTTTCATGCTTCGACGATCCATGATCCTTGCTGTCCTGCTGAGCCTTGCCGGCGGTCTTTCGCTGTCTGCCCAGTCGCTTCCTGCAGGACTCTACGCCCGCATGCAGACGAACCGCGGGGCCATTCTGCTCGAACTCGAGTTTGAACGCACCCCGCTGACTGTTGCGAACTTTGTCGGCCTGGCCGAGGGCACCATATCGCATAGCCGATCCGGAAGCCCGCGTTTTTATGACGGGCTGCGCTTTCACCGCGTGATAGCCGACTTCATGATTCAGGGCGGGGATCCCCTCGGAAACGGCACCGGTGGACCCGGCTATACCTTCGCAGACGAGTTCCACCCGGAACTGCGACACGACCGGGCGGGTATTCTTTCCATGGCGAACCGCGGCCCCGCCACCAACGGGAGTCAGTTCTTTATTACGCATACCGCGACACCATGGCTCAACGGAGCTCACACCGTGTTCGGTCGGGTCGTCGAAGGACAGAACGTCGTCGACGCGATCCGCCAGGGCGACACCATACAGTCGGTACGCATAGAGCGTGTCGGACCCGCCGCCGAGGCGTTCCAGGTCGACCAGCAGATGTTCAACCGGCTCCGCACCGAGGCCTCACAGCGACGGTAGACGGTACCGCACAGGAGGGCCCTGTCTATGGATGCACACGTCCGGGAAATGCAGCCGCACGAGAAGAAGACGCTGCGGCAGGTCATGCGCCGGTGCTTTGGCTGGTTCGCGTCGCTGTTTTTTGACCTTGGTTCGGTCGCCTACGTCTATGAACTCGACGGACGTATCGTCGGTGGCACGACCATATCAAAATTCAGGATTGATGATGAACGAAGCGGCGGGGTCGTGAAATGGATTTTCACCCTGCCCGAAGCACGCGGGCGCGGTGCAGCCTCGGCGCTGCTCGACTCAGCCATGGAATGGTTCGAAGCGCAGCAGTGCGACGCGGTGTTCGCCTGCATAGAAGGCTACAACACCGCGAGCAGCAACCGCTTTTCTTCCCGCGGTTTCAGCATCATGAGCCTGCGGGAGCAGCTCTCACGATATGGACTTCGGACCGCGATCGTCTGGGTGCAGAGCGTGTACTTCGTAACCATAGGCCATTTTCTCTGGGCACGGGTATCCGGGGCCGCATCGAGCGAGCCTGCCGCTCCCGCGCGGTCGGAAGCGACCGAAACCGGAGGATCAGCCGACTGTGAGGCGATTCCCGCGCATTCTGCACTGGCCGATCAGCTACTGACCTTCGGAGCCACGTCGCTGCTCCACGCAGTCTTCGCATATCTTCTTGTTCTGCGAACCGGAGGCTCACTCACAGCCGAAGTCGTCGTGACCTTTCTGGTCCTGATTCCGGCGCTCTTCGGTATCAGACTGTTCGCCATGAAGCTTGCGGCCTCCATGAAGGGTCTTGCCATCGAGTACCGCCCCTGGGACTCGGGCATGCTGCTGTCGTTGGTGGTGCACGTTCTGTTCGGTGGTATCATGCCCGCCCCGGGTACGCTGTATCCGAAAGATCAGGTGTATCGCTATCGTGATGAGATTCCCCGCCTGGGCGTCATGGCTTTCGCAGGAGTTGCAGAACTCCTTGGAACCGGCTGGATTCTTCTGCTTCTTACCCGAAGCGGTGTGCTGACCTTTTCCGATGCCCTGCCGTTACAGGTGGCACTGACTTATATCAGGGTATTTCTGATCTTCGATGTGCTGATTCCCGTTTTTCCCTTCGAGTGCTTCAACGGTAAGCGCATCCTCGACTGGAACCGGCTTCTCTGGCTCGGCTGTGCCGCGGCGACCGTCGGGCTGTGGCTGGTGTAGGCTCGCTGTTTCGAGCCTGACCGTATCAGGCCGATGCGCCAAGCGCTTCGATTCCGTACACCGTGCACGCCGACCGGTGCAACGTGCAGTGGCGGTCTGCAAGCGCGCGGACGTCGCGGTCGTAGCCGCCTCCAATGACCCCTGCAAGGGGTATGCCACGCCGCCGGAAAAAGGCGAACACCATGCGGTCGCGCTCGGCAATGTCGGACAGACTCAGGTCAAGCTTCCCCAGGCGATCACCCGAGAACACGTCAACCCCGGCGTCATACAGCACAAGGTCGGGCCCGGCCGCGTCGAGCAGGACCGGGAGTTCCCGCGCCAGGCGCTCGAGGTATGCGTCACCTCCCATGCCGTCGGGAAGCCCCACATCCATGTCCCCCGGCGTCTTCCGGAAGGGGAAGTTACTCTGGCAGTGCATGGAAAAGGTGAACACGCTCGGGTCGTCGTGAAACGCTGCCGCTGTCCCATCGCCCTGGTGCACGTCGAGATCCAATACAAGGACCCGCGAAACCTCGCCTTCCTGTGTAAGTGTCCTCGCGGCGACGGCCAGGTCGTTGAAAATACAGAACCCCGAGCCAAAGCCGGGATGCGCGTGGTGCGTGCCTCCTGCCATGTTACAGGCTACTCCGTGCTCGAGCGAAAGCCGCGCGGTCAGGAGCGTCCCGCCGACCGCCGTACAGGTTCGTTTTGCAAGCGCTCTGCTCCACGGCAGCCCCATGCGGCGCATTGCGTCGCCCGAAAGCGTTCCCTCGAGGAAACTCCGGACGTAGTCCTGCGTGTGGACCGACGTCAGCAGCTCTTCGTCCGCAATCTCGGGGACGAAGGTATTGTCATCACCCGCGATCCCCTCGTCCCGCAGAATCTCGTTGACCAGACCGAACTTCGGCATGGGAAAGCGGTGGCCTTCGGGCAGGGGGCATACGTAGTTGGAGTGGTATACGAGGGGCAGTCTGTCGGGCACGGGGGTAAGATACTATGCGGAGCGTGCTGCGGGACAATTTTGAACAAGCTACATACAAGAAACGAGCTTAAGGTTTTACAAAACGTAAAACCTTAACTATACAAAACGAATAGCACGTTGTATTCTGAACCCATGAAACAAATTTCGGTGCGGGAAATGAAAGCTCACTGGACGGAGATCGAGCAACAAGTGCGAAGTGGTGAGTCGTTCGAAGTCCTGAACCGCGGTCGCCCGGCGGCGGTAATCGCTCCTCCCCGACCTCGTGACGTGCTTGTCTGGGACGACCACCTGGAAACCGCGGTGCAATCGAACGGGCATAGTGCTTCCGAGACCGTACGAGCGGATCGCGAAGGTCGGTGGTGATCTATCTCGACACGAGTGCGTTTCTGAAACTCTATATACGCGAGAATGGATCGGAGCGGGTTCAGAGTATAGTAGTTGCTCAGCGCCAGCCCCTTCCTGTTGCCGATTTTCTGCACGTGGAGTTTCTGAATGCGCTTCGTCTGAAGGTCTTCTGGGGCGAACTCGATTCCGCAACCGTTGAGCATCTCATTGCCCTGTTCGACGACCGTGTCTACCGCGGACAATACGTCCATGTTCCTGCGGACCGTGTCCGTTTGTTGAAAGACTTCCGCTCGCTGAGTGTCCATACGCAGTCGATTGGATGCCGATCGCTTGATATTCTACACGTGGCATCCGCACTACAACTCGAAGCGCAAACCTTCGTAACGTTCGATGAGCGACAGCGGGAGCTCGCTTCTCGTGCGGGATTAGCCGTGTCATAGTCGGGCACGAAGATGACCTGCAACGGACGTCGTTTTCGCGGCCGCAGAAATGCTCTTCGAGTACCACCAGGATGGCACGCTTTTTCTCGCCGAGCGCTGGCAGTGGCTCACCGGCGACCGGTCGTCCGGGAAGTCGGAGGTGGAAGAGGTCTCCTGATAACGAACCTCAGCGCTTCCCGCCCCGCACGCTGTCGATTGCGATAGCCGCCTGGTTTGCAAAGGCTCGCAGGATCTGGAACTCCTCGTTTCCGACGGGCTTGAAGCTGCGGTCTATGCCTATGACGCCAACGGTGCGTCCGCGGAGCACCAGCGGAGCCATGGCAAAGGGGTTCAGGCCTATCTTCATCGCAAGCTCCCTGTTTATAAGCGGCGAGTTCTCCGGGTCGCGGATGTTGTAGGCCTTCTGCTCAAGAGCGACGCGGGCGGTGAGTCCGGCGTCTTTTTCCAGGGGGATCTCCAGCTTTACCGAAGTGTCCGTACCGCCCCCGCGGGTGCGTACGAGCGCCAGGCGCAGTATACGGTCTTCCTCGTTGAGGTAGAGAAGCGCCCGGTCGAGGTCAAGAAACTGCATAAGCTCATCGAGAATGAACGCACCGACTTCGTCGACGTCCGTGTGCCTGTTCAGAGCCTCGGAGGTTCGATAGAGCATCATCATGGTCTCGTTGCGTTCCTTCAGGAGCGAGATGGTCTGTTGCAGCTGTCGTTGCCGGCGGTGGATCAGACCGGTGAGAAAACCTGCGAGGGCTGCAAAGGCGTACAGTGAAATGACCGTGAACGCCATTGTGAGCGCCGAGTACGCGGGGTTATCCTGCATGCCGGCAAGCGGACTGAAGTAGGGCTGGTGCGGGATGAGCCCTGCGAACTCCGCGGCGACGGTTCCGAGAAATGCGACCGACGCGAGGCCCGCCATGAGAAAGGCGGTGCGTCCGCTGACGAGCAGCGCGCCGGAGAAGATCACGAAGAAGTACAGGAAGGTGAAGGGGCTTGTAATTGCGCCGGTCCGGTAGATTGTAAACGAAAACTGAATCACGTCTATAACGAGCTGAAAGAGTACCAGTGGCCCGAGATTCCGGGCTCGTCGGGATGCAACCAGGTAGATCATGTTCAGCACGAGCATGAGGCCCATGTTGATGCCGTTGATCGCGAGCTGGTCGACCGTAAATCCGGTCTGCGCGGCGACTCCGAATACACCCGCGAGTGTCATGATCAGGAGTATACTCGGTGAGACGAACCAGCGTATGCGGATTATCAGCTGCAGGTTCTTGCGGATTTCTTCCTGCGTGTCGCGAAAGTTGACCTCTGCACCGAGAAACTTCAAAGGATCGGGCGATTCGGAGTTGTCCTCCGTGACGTCTGCGGCGACGTCCTTCGCCCGGCGTCTGAAGGTGAACAGACCGGACACTTTTTTCATCATATATATTCAATATATTCTCTGTGTCGGTTCCCTGCAAACGAACATCCGTTTCAGATCATCGGATTCAGCGAAAAATACACGACAAAGATGATAAGTGTTACCGCGGTGTAGACGGACAGCACGTTATTCACGAAGGTGCGTTCGTCCGCGATCCCCTGCGGCATGAACAGCGGAACTACGTAGGGTGGCGGGAGAATCAGGAAGGTAAAGAGCGCCGCCTCAAAGGCAGGGCTGAAGCCGGGCATGGTCGAAGCGAGCACGCGGTTCAGCAGGAGAGCTGTCGGAACGAGAATCACAAGGCGCGGGACGACGACTGACATGGTCGCCATGGCGTTTCTCGGGTTCAGCTTCATACCGTATCCGACGATCAGGAGAATGACGGGAATGAGCATTCCGCCCAGAAGCTCCAGGGTGCGGGTGACAGCCTGCCCGGCAGCGTGTGCCTCGAATGCTGCTCCCAGACCCGAGATGTTCAACCCGAGAGCTGCAAGGATAGCAATGATCAGCGGTGAACGCAGGAAGCTCTTGAGGGTCGTCGAAACCGACCCGTATCCATCCCGTTTCGTTCTGAGCAGGGTGACGAAGACGAACCAGATAAAGAGCTCGTGACTCAGATCGACGATTGCAATGTATCCCACAGCGCTCAGTCCGTATGCTGCGCCAAACAGCGGAATGCCAACCATGCCGAACTCAAATCCTGTCATGAGGAAGGGATAATATTCCCGTGACTCCCCGACCCGGGTGCGGAGCAGGTGGCCGAGTCCGTACATGAGCACGCAGACCAGGAGCACGATGGCAAAGATCAGCAGGTAGGACGGGTCAAGGTCCATCTCCAGGAATGCGCCGAAGAGCACCGCCGGAAGGGCTATGTTGATTACGAGACCCTTGAGTTCCTTGATGCTCTGCTCGGAGAGCAGTGATGTTTCCCGGACGAGGTTTCCGAGTCCGAGAATGAGTATGATCGGAAGCAGGCGCGCCGCAACCTCCAGGACAGATGCTGTCATTGTATTCCCTCCGCCGGGCCTTGCAGTTGTTGGGGCTGTAGCCCTGTGCTATCGTCTGTAAGCATTATGGCACAAAATATTACAGTCATTGGAACGGGATATGTAGGTCTTGTCAGCGCCGTCGGTCTTGCTGATTTCGGTAACATGGTAACCGGTGTTGACATCGATGCCCATAAGGTCGAACGCCTTTCGCGCGGAGAAGAGATCATTTATGAGCATGGACTGCGCGATTATCTGCATCGGAACCTCGCCTCGGGGCGCTTGAAGTTCTCGACCGATATTCGTGGGAGTGTGGCGGCGTCCGACATAGTGTTTATCGCCGTTGGCACACCTGAAAGTGATGATGGTAGCGCGGATCTGAGATACATCGCCCGAGCGATCGAAGACATTGCCGCAGCACTCACCGAGTTCACCGTGGTCGTGACCAAAAGCACCGTTCCGGTCGGAACGAACCGATGGATCGGCGACGAGATCCGAAAGCACGCGCCGGATGCCGACTTTTCCGTCGTCTCCAATCCGGAGTTCCTGCGCGAGGGAAAGGCGGTGCAGGACTTTTTCCACCCCGACCGCCTCGTCATCGGTTTCGAGGAGGGGACGGAGCAGGGGGACAGGGCCCGTGAGCTCATGGAGGACGTCTACCGTGCGCTCTACCTCATCGAGACACCCATCGTCTGGTGTTCGCTTGAGACAGCAGAGCTCATCAAGTACGCCTCCAATGCGTTTCTCGCGACCAAGATCACCTTCATTAACCAGATGGCCAATCTGGCCGAAGCCTGCGGTGCTGACATCCACGCGGTTGCCAAGACCATGGGTATGGACGGACGCATCAGTCCGAAGTTTCTGCACCCGGGTCCGGGATACGGGGGCAGCTGCTTTCCCAAGGACACGAAAGCGGTGGTTTCAACCGGGAACCGCTTTGGTGTGCAGATGAGTCTCATAGAAGAAGTGATTCGCGCCAACGAACGGCAGAAGGAACTGACCGCCGACAAGCTCAAGCGCATGCTCGGTGACCCCGCAGGCAAGACGGTTGCCGTGCTCGGACTTGCCTTCAAGGCCGAGACAGATGATGTCAGAGACAGCCCTGCAATTACGGTGGTCGGGATGCTTCGCACGTGGGGCGCCACAGTGCGGGCGCACGATCCGGAGGCAATCGAGAACTTCTCGACGCTCTTTACCGACGGTGTCTCATACCATGAAAACGAGTTCGAGGCGCTGAAAGGAGCGGATGCGCTTGTGATTCTGACTGAATGGAACGCCTACCGGAACCTGGATCTCGAGAAAGCCCGCTCGCTCATGCGCGGGACCGTTATTCTCGATTCCCGGAACGCTCTGGATCCGGATGAGGCGCGGACACTTGGATTCACGTACAAAGGCGTCGGGCGCTGAACGATGTTCCTGAACGAGGGGGCAGCGGCCGGGATTCTTGAAGCAGCGGTTCGAGCCGGAGTGCACAGCCTCAAACTCTCGCAGGATGTGACAGCGGATCTTGACGAACGACGCAAGGACGATGGCTCTCCGGTCACGCGAGCCGACATCGAGAGTCAGGCGATCATCATTGATCGTCTCGGCCGCCTGTGTCCCGACATCCCGGTAGTCGGTGAGGAAGGCGAGAAAATGCCGGAAGCCGAGCGGGCAGCGTATCGGGAATACTTTGTCATTGATCCCATAGACGGGACCAAAGGATTCCTCGAAGGGAAGGGTGAGTTTGCCGTGTGCATAGGCTACGTCCGCGAGGGACTCATCCGTTTCGGTCTCGTATACAGCCCCGCGACCGACGAAGCGATAATCGGCGAGCCGGGAACCGGGCTGTGCATTGTCGAGTCGGCCAGCAGACGATCACTGGATGATTACCTGACCCTGACCCACGAAGTGTCGGGGATGTGTGGCAGCGATGCGTACCAGCCGCTTCAGGAGCGCAGCATCGAAGTAATCGCAAGCCGCCACAACATGGACGAGGACACGAGAAACTGGATAGCCGCGCTTGGAGCACACGCCGGCGGTGTGTCTCTGGTACAGCTCGGCAGCGCCCGCAAATTCATGTCGATCGCCCGAAACGCGGCAGACGTGTACCCCCGGTTCTCCCCCTGCAGCCAGTGGGACATCGCCGCTGGCCATGCAATCGTCGAGGCTGCCGGCGGGCTGGTTATCGATGCCGATACCGGTGCCGTACCCCGCTACCGGGCTGACGCGCTGGAAGCGCCGAGGTTCGTCGCCTGGAGCAGACGCGGGCTGTGTGTTGCCGCCTGTATGCACAGTCTGATCGATTTCGCTTGACCTTCGGGGGCAGCGTTTCTATTCTTTGGCCATGGCAGACAAGCGAGTTCCGTTCACCCGTGATCAGGTTGAGGATATTACTGCGCACTTCCCGACACCGTTTCATCTCTACGACGCGTCGGGCATGCGCCAGGCAGCGCGGGAGTTCAGGGACGCGTTCTCCTGGGTGCCGGGCGGTTTCAGGAACTACTACGCGGTAAAGGCGCTTCCGAATCCTCACGTGCTCAAGATTCTCTGGGATGAAGGCATGGGGTTTGACTGCAGTTCCATGGCGGAACTCATTCTCTGTGAACACATGAACGTCCCCGGTGAGGCGATCATGTTCACGTCGAACGATACCCCTGCGAATGAGTACCGGAAGGCCCTCGAGCTCGGTGCCATTATCAACCTGGACGATATTACGCACATCGATTATCTCAACGAGAACGTCGGGATGCCTGAGCTGATCTGTTTTCGCTATAACCCGGGTCCGCTGCGAGGGGGGAACGCGATAATCGGAAAACCGGAAGAGGCGAAGTACGGGCTGACTCGCGAGCAGCTTTTCGAAGCCTATGTAAAGGCACGGGATCTCGGCGCGACGCGTTTCGCGCTGCATACCATGGTTGCCTCGAACGAACTGAATCCGGACTACTTCGTCGACACCGCGGCAATGCTGTTCGAAATCGCCGTCGAGTTGAAAGAAAAGACCGGTATCGAGGTCGAGTTTGTAAATCTCGGTGGCGGTATCGGTATACCCTACAAACCCGAGCAGGAAGCGGTAGACCTTGCGTACGTCGGGCAAAAAATCGACGAGGTGTATCGGCGTATTATCGTACCGGCAGGCCTCGGGGCCATGCGCATTGTCATGGAAAACGGTCGCTGTGTAACCGGGCCGCACGGATACCTGATTACCCGTGTCCTGCACCAGAAGCAGACATATAAAAACTATGTTGGACTCGACGGAAACATGGCGAATCTCATGCGACCTGGCATGTATGGGGCCTATCACCACATTACCGTGCTCGGGAAAGAGGACGCACCCGCAGACCACGTATACGACGTGACCGGCAGCCTCTGCGAGAACAACGACAAGTTTGCTATTGACCGATCCCTGCCGAATGTGGATATCGGCGACCTGGTAGCCATCCACGATACCGGAGCGCACGGGCATTCCATGGGCTTTAACTACAACGGCAAGCTCAGGTCAGCGGAAATCCTGCTGCACGAGGACGGATCGGCCGAACAGATCAGACGGGCTGAGACATATGAGGATTACTTTGCGACGCTCGATCTGTCTGCCGTGACTCCGGTCAGCGTCTAGATCCGGTCGAGACCCCAGAGAGAGCGAAGCCGACTCAGGAAGGCTTCTTCCGACTGGTCCCGATACCCGTCCATACGGCTGACTTCATCGAGTCGGGCGAGTATGAAATCCTGTACCTCAGGGCGTGTGACTGATTCAGCGAGAGACTCGAATACGCGGTCCTGTTCGGTCTGTTCACGGGTATGCGCGATGGTTTCCTGGAACTGGTCGATCTGGGCGTCAAGATCATCGAAGCCGAACACGTCTCGAAGAGCCTCAATACCGGCTACTTCTCCGTCCTGCACTGTCCCTTCCGCCTGTACGAGCTTTACGAGACTGGCGGCAAAAACGGTCCTTTCCTGCTGTGTCAGATCCTGTACTGTCATGATCTTTGTCCTGTTGTCCGTTTTCAGGCACAGCCTGCCCGGGCCTGCATTGCCCGTCCGAGGGCATACTGGGCTTCCATGCGCTCCTGAAAAGCCTGACCGAAAATGTGTTCAGCTTCAAGCCCACCGGTAGCGCAGAGCAGTGAATTGCGAAAGGAGGGATTACGGGCGAGACGCGCGACAGTCGAAAGGATAGAAAGATAGTCGACCTGCTGAGAAGGATGATTAGCGACGACAAAGATTAGATGAACGGGCTGACCGTCCGGGGAATCAAACGCAATTCCTTCGTGGGATATGCCGAGTGCGACCAGCGGTTGTTCCACCTTAGGTGATCGGCCATGGGCGACGGCGACTCCGTGCCCGAGGGCAGTGCTCTGAATCCGTTCCCGTGCGATTACAATGTCCGCGAACTCGTTCGGATCCAGGCCATCGATTTCTTCAAAAACCCGCGACTGGTGCACGATGCGGCGTATCGCCTCGAACTTGTCGTTGCAATCGATATGCCATGCTACGCAACCGTGGTGAAAAAATGGGCCGTACGACGACATACTCATCCCCATCCTTGTAGCGTCTTGGCTACACTTGGTCAAGCACCCGGTCAGTTTCCGGAGCTGTCCAAAACCATGGTGTTCTGCTACGGTTTGTCACGGACCAGAACCCATGAGAATAGAAAGCGCTTTTCATCCGCACCTTCCCGATGGACGGTCTGCAACAAGTCTGCACAAGCTGGCTTCGCTGCTGCCCGATATTACCGCCTGCGCCGTCATCGACGTCTACTGTGTCGACGACAGGATACAACCCGACCGGATCATCGACCTTGTCTGTGATCCAGTCGCACAAACCGGCTATTTCGGGCGTGCCGCCCGTGACACGGTGCTCCCGGAATGGACGCACGTCGTTGAAGTTGCCCCGCGACCCGGTGTCACCGACCCGGTTGCCCGGACGCTCGAGTCAGCATTGCGCCGTGTCGGCAGCAATCATCTGCCAGATGATCCCGTTCCCTGCAGGACCGCGCTGCAATACGTCATCGAAGCCCCCACGGCTTCCCTTACTACAATATCGGCATGTTCGAAGGCTCTATACAATCCTTTGATTCAAATCTGTGAGATACGCGAGCGAAGCGATCGGACGCCGCTGCCCGACATGTACCCGCATGTCGAGCACATGACGATACCCGATGTCCAGACCGTCGCGCTCGACGGACTCACCGTCGAAGAGCTTTCCCGGCTCAGTACCGAGCGTCTTCTGGCTCTCGAAGGTGCCGAGATGCAGGCGATTCAGGCCTACTACGCCCGGGAGGATGTGAGGACAGACCGTCAGAAGCACGGTCTTGAGGCGCCGACCGATGTAGAGGTCGAGATGCTGGCGCAGACCTGGAGTGAACATTGCAAACACAAGATATTCGCTGCCGAAGTCAGATACGGTGATCGCATCATAGACGGACTGTTTCGCACGTACATCGCCGCGCTCACCAGGGAACTGATCAAGCACCGGCGTGATACGGTGAGCGTCTTTGACGATAACAGCGGGGTTGTCGTGTTCGACGAGGACACGCTCGTGTGCTTCAAGGCCGAAACTCATAACTCCCCGAGCGCGCTTGACCCCTACGGCGGGGCAATCACTGGCATAGTCGGTGTAAACCGCGACATCCTGGGCACCGGCCGCGGCGCTCGGCCCATCTTCAACACGAACGTACTTTGTTTCGGCGACCCCGAGACGCCGGCGGACGACGTGCCTGGTATGCTTCTGCATCCGCGCCGCGTGCTCGACGGCGTGCATCACGGCATTGTGGACGGAGGAAACCAGTCGGGTATACCGGTCGTAGCCGGTGCGGTCCTCTTTGACGAGAGCTACATGGGCAAGCCGCTTGTGTTCTGCGGTACCGGAGGCGTCATGCCCCGACTGACTGCCGGTGATCCTGCCTGGGAGAAAGCCGCGCGCGCCGGCGACTGTGCCGTCATGGTAGGGGGTCGTATAGGAAAAGACGGCATACACGGCGCTACCTTTTCGAGTCTCGCCCTCGACGAGACATCTCCGACGTCTGCCGTGCAGATAGGTGACCCGATAACCCAGAAGAAGATGATCGAGTTTCTCCTTGAAGCACGCGACGCGGGGTATCTCTCCTCGCTGACCGACAACGGAGCAGGGGGACTTTCGTCCTCGCTCGGCGAAATGGCCCGGGAGTCCGGTGGAATAGCGGTGAACCTGGATCTTTGTCCACTGAAGTACCCTGGCCTCGCCGCCTGGGAGATCTGGGTCAGCGAGAGCCAGGAGCGCATGAGCGCGGCGGTGCCGCCCGAGCACCTGGACGCGTTTCTTGCGCTTGCCGAACGCCATGACGTGGAAGCGACGAGCATTGGCGAGTTTACCGACAGCGGATACATCGAGCTGGAGCACCAGAAGCAGAAGGTCTGCCGGCTGTCCATGGAGTTCATACACCACGGGCTGCCACGGATGAAGCTGAACGCATCGTGGATACCACCCGACGAGCGCGGGCCGTGGAGGCTTGGCGAAACCGTGGCGGCCGGCGATCGGGCGGGCGTCGCTGCGACGTCCGACACCACCGGTCCGGGCCCCGCAGCCGGTCCAGGCCCCGCCGCGATACCTCACGCCGCCGCGACGCCAGAAATCCCGGCGACCGGACGCGCCACCGGGGCATCCGCCTCTCCTGACGACCCCGGCGTTACGCTTCTGCAGATGCTCAGCGACAGCTCGATCGGGAGCAGAGAATACCTCGTGCGGCAGTACGACCACGAGGTTCAAGCCCGTACCGTGGGCAAGCCCTTTGTCGGTGTCGAGGCGGACGGCCCGTCCGACGGAGGCGTCATTCTTCCGCGACACGGCTCAAAACGCGGGCTCACAGTTACACACGGGGTATGTCCCCGGTATGGCGACTGGGACGGCTACCACATGGGTGCGGCAGCCGTCGACGAGGCGATGCGCGCCCACGTGGCACTTGGTGGCGACCCTGCACAGGCCTGGGCCCTCGATAATTTCTGCTGGCCTGACCCGGTACAGAGCGAACGGACACCCGACGGTGAATACAAGCTCGCCCAGCTTGTCCGTACCTGCGAAGGCATGGCCGACGCCTGTCGCGCCTATAATGCGCCCCTGATTTCGGGCAAGGACTCGATGAAGAACGATGCGCGCGCTGATGGAAAAGTCATCTCCATCAGACCGACGCTGCTGATGAGTCTCATGGGTATCATGCCCGATGTTTCCAGGCGTCTCGACCCTGCGTTCCGTACGTCCGGTGACTGCGTATACCTTCTCGGGGCAACACGCGGCGAGCTTGGTGGCACGACCTGGGACCGCCTTTACGGACCGGTCTGGGAGCCGTCTCCGAGGCCCTTTCTCGAGGAAACCGCCGAGCTGTACGCGCGGTTCTTTGCGGCCGCGCAACAAGGGCTCATGCAGTCCGCCCACGATCTGTCTGACGGCGGCCTCGGGGTCGCGCTCGCCGAGTCGGCAATTGCGGGCAGACGTGGTGTTCACGTGGATCTTGCCGGAGTCGTGGAAAAGCGGCTTCCCGGGGAACGGGCATCCGTCGGGGGGCGTCGAGCGTCTCGGTCGGCAGTCGTTCGCCCTTCGCACACGGACCGTCTGCTCTGGTCGGAGAGCTGCGGCAGATTCCTCGTTACCGTCGCGCCGTCCGATGTCGCTGCGTTCGAGCACGTTCTGCAGGATGTCGCCTGGGCCCGGATCGGACACGTATCTGCCGAACCGCAGGTACGTGTCGACGTACGAGGGCGGGCGCGGTTCGATGTAGGTCTTGAAGCCTGTGTGCACGCCTGGCACCGATTCGACCGCTTTCTGGCGGGAAAGGAGAAGCGGTCATGAGTACTGTCTGTCTTCTGACCGGCTTCGGCATCAACGCCGACGCAGAGCTCGCGCTCGCGTTCAGGAATGCCGGCGCCGCGGTCAGTCCTACCCACGTGTCTGCGTTGCAGAAGGATGCCGACCTACTGCACAGCTACGGGATTCTTGCGGTTCCCGGAGGGTTCAGCTTCGGCGATCATCTCGGAAGCGGAATGGTGCTTGCGAGTCTGTTCCGCTCCGAGCTTGCCGTTTCGATCAGACAGTTTGTTGCCAATGGTGGACTGGTGATCGGGATCTGCAATGGATTTCAGATTCTTGTAAAGTCGGGACTGCTTCCCGATGTTCATGAGACCGGCGAGCCCTCCGCATCACTCGTGTGGAACGACAGTGGACGGTTTATCGATCGCTGGGTGGGCGTGCGGATCGATCGGCCAGAGACGAGTCCCTGGCTGTCGGGTATGAGCGAAACCTACGAGATGCCGATACGACACGGTGAGGGGCGATTTCTGTTCAGGGATGAAGATGCCCGGCAGCGCGTGCTCGATTGCGGAGTTGCAACGCTTCATTACGCTGAAGCGAACCCGAACGGCTCGCAGGACGCGATTGCCGGAATTACCGACCGTTCGGGCAGAATTATCGGTATGATGCCGCATCCTGAGGCCTACCTCTACCCCGAGCTGCATCCGGTTCGGAGGACACACACGAGTAGTGTCGCCGGTGAACCACCGATCCTTCAGCTTTTTCGCAACGGCGTTGCCGCCGCTCTGCGCTGAAGCGGCAGCTTCGGTGAGCAACAGCGTCGCGGTCAGACCTGTCGCCGTCTCATATACGCCACACCGAGGGCGGTGGGCATGAACACCAGGGGAACCACGATCAGGACTGCGGTGACGAAGCGCATGACCCGAAAAAAGCGACCGAGAAACGCGTCGCGGACAATAACCATGAGATTTGTCAGCGAGATGGTGTTCGAGCCACCGAGCTGCGTGCGAACGTCCTCAATAGCATCGCGTACGGCGGCTTCCTGTCGGTTCATGATGCCGAGTGCTTCTTCGTTCTGCATTTCGGCGAGGACCTCATCGAGCACAAGCGATATTTGTGCGCCGTCGATCGCCTGCGGGTTCAGTCCCTGCTGACGAAGATCGGATTCGAGTTGTCGCGAAATCTCCGGAATCACGACATCCGTCGCCGCCATCAGAGCCGGCTCCAGGCCCACGGAAAGCGGTATGAGCAGTCCCGACCCGGCACAGAGTACAATCGCCAGGAATCCGACGAGTCCGCTTTTGTGCATGCGATTGGTTCTTCGGTAGAGCGAGTTAAAGACCGCCGCGATCACGATACCAATGACGAGTCCCGCGAGCATGCGAAGCCCGAGCGGGAGCATGACTGCACCAAGATCGCGTGCAATCTGTTCGACAATTACATCAGACATACCGGAGTACTCCTTACTGCTTCAGAAATATTTCGATTACCGGACAACGAACCGGCGGTGGCTCAACCGGTAACTTCAGAACAACTGTATCATCCGGCTGATCCACCAGCATATTACCCTGTCCAAAGGGCTGTTTCGGTTCAGCCCAATGCAACTCCGATGCGTCGTGCAGAAGCTGTGCGTATTCAATCCGGCCCGCAAGGCCGGGGAGCTGCAGATGCCTGAACGGCCAGTTGAACACGTGGAGATACAGCCTGTTGCCGCTGGTCGTATAGCGACAATCCGACGGCGCGGTCAGCGGACTTGCGGTGCAGCCGTAGATCGACCGGTCGTTCATCTCCATCCAGTCGGCAATCTCGGCCAGCGCGTTTACCGCGCGATCGTCGAAATCTCCACGGGCGGTCGGACCTGCGTTCAGCAGCAGATTTCCGCCGTTTGCAACACTGTTTACCAGGAGCTGAATGAGCTGCTCCGGTGTCTTCCAGCTTGACTCGTCACGGTGATATCCCCAGGAGCCGCTGAATGTCTGGCACGCCTCCCATACGACCGGTTCCCCGTTCCGCGTTACCCAGCTTGTCGGCTGGAACTGCTCCGGTGTAATGACGTCTCCACCGATCTCGAGCCGGTCGTTTACGATAATGTCGGGACAGATCGAACGGATCTTTTTCATTAGCTCAACACTGCCCCAGGCATCCGCGGCCTTCCCCTCGAACTGAGGATATTTCGGGCTCTGTGTGTAGGAAAAGTCGAACCAGAGAATATCGGGCTTATGCGCCCTCAGGAGCTCCTCGACCTGCGCGTGGAGGTAATCGCGATACCTGGAAACGTCTCGTGACCGGTTCATTTCCACGGCGTCAGGGTGGTTTCGCAGCGGGTGTATGTGGTCTATGGGAAACTGGGGATGGTGCCAGTCTATGAGCGAGTAATAGAATCCGACCCGAAGTCCTTCGGCCCGGAAAGCTTCAACAAACGGGGTCAGCAGGTCCCGCCCTGCCGGGGTGTTCGGTGCCTTATAGTCGGTGTGTGCACTGTCCCAGAGGCAGAATCCCTCGTGATGCTTTGTCGTCAGGACGACGTATTTCATTCCCGCTTCCCGTGCATACGCGGCCCAGACAGCAGGGTCGTAGCGATCAGGATCGAAATGGTCGAAATACTTCCGGTACTCCTCTGGAGAAATCTCTTCGTTGTGCTGTACCCACTCGTGTCGTGCCGCCTGGGAGTACAGACCCCAGTGAATGAACATGCCAAATCGGTCCTGAACGAACCATGACGTGTCTCCGGCTGTTGGTTTTGGTGTATGCATATGGTTCTGATTGTACGATGAGTCGTGAGTGCGTGCCAGTGCAGGAACTGCACAATTCAATTGAATCCTGCAACGAGTTTGCGTTGACCGCATTGCATGTCGCATCTAGCGTATGAGGTATGAACGGAAACTATCTGCACGAACTGTACGACAGTCTTCATGACAGTCCCATGCAACAGAAATTGCGTGAACTTGCGCCAATGCCCTTCGGAGTTGTGTTTCTTCCCTGGAAAGGCATGACCGAAGACGAAATGCGTGAGCAATACAGAGTAATGCGTGAGCTTGGGTTCACGAATCTGAAACAGACTATGGGGACCCCCGAGTGGCCAGCCACCCGGGTTCTCGAAGTTGCCCTCGAGGAAGACGTTATTCCTTTCTGGTATGACATTGGAGGATGGGAACGCATTACTCCGGAACTGCTTGAGCAGCTTGGATTACCGAAGGACATGCAGATTGATGAGGCACTTGAGAATCCGGTAATGCGCAGCTACCAGGCGAACGTACTGAAGAAACGTATTGGCTACGAAAAAGTACCCACGACGGTCATAGAAGGCACCAATCTTCAGGAAGCTGGCCTGTCAGATTGGAGCAACACAGACATTCGATTATACAACGACCCGGTACTGCGAGATGATGCAGTACCTGCATTCAAGGCATGGGTACGGGACAGGTACGAAACCATCGAAGATCTTGTTGACGCATGGAACCAGTACGAAGTGGGAATCTGTGATCATCCGTATACGTCCTGGAAGGAGTTTGAGGAAGATACGCTTCCGGAACGCCACGTCCGTCGCGAATACGGGTTTGTGCGCGATGTGCTGCGCTTCAAGGCCGACTACAGTACTGAGCGTATCAAGCACGCCGCTGCACAGGCACGCGCGCGTGATCCGGAAGAACCGCAGCGAGCGGGCGGCGAAATGGGACTGTTCCTGCCATTCGCGTGGCGTGGGACGGACATGGAGTCCATCGCCGAAGTCATGAAGGGTGCCGGGTCGTTTTATCCATCAATCCACCTGGCATGGCATTTTCAGGAAGTAAATCTTGAAGCGTGTCGAACGATCTATATGCAGGCTTCGATTACCGCTGACTGGTTCAAAGGCGGCTGGGCTGCGACCTGGGAGAGTACCGGTGGTCCGCAGCAGCTATCAGGCGGAAAGCCGATTTCCGCCGATGCTACCCCACATACCGCACACGAACCCCCGTCGTTTACCGTAAACGCCGGGACCATGCAGCAGCTTCTTCTCAGCTACCTGGCAGGCGGTTTGAAAGGATGCGGGCTCTGGTCATGGAACTACCGGAAAGCAGGGTGGGAAGGTGGCGAGTTCGCGTTGCTGACGCGGCAACTCAAGCCGGGCGATCGCGCGAAAGCGGCCGGCGCAATTGCCCGGGCCGCAAAACGATTGCGCCGAGAGATATGGCAGGCTCACAAGGAGCCCATGGTCGGCTTGTTTCAGAACTGGGATAACGAGGCGATCTGGGCGTGCGTGTCCGAACGTGGCCGGGATATTTTTCGACACTATCCGATACAGTCCCGCGTCGGGGCGTCCCGGATACTCATTAACGGCAACATCCCGTGGGAACACGTAACGCCGTCCGATCTGCGAGCGGGTCTTGCAGACCGGTACGACGTGATCTTTCTGTCGGGACAGCTTGCACTTCAGGAGGACGTGCTCGTGCTTTTGCGAGCGTATGTGGAGCGAGGCGGACGGGTGGTGCTCGATTCCCCCGGCGGATGGTACAACACTCGAGGAGTGGTTCTCGATACCGGCAGGGGATCAGCATTTGAGCGCCTCTTCGGCGCCGAGCTCGCTGATTTTCAGCACACGCGTAATCTGCCGCGTACGGTCGACAATGTCGCTGTTGACGGGTTTATCACCGAAATCGCTCCTACCGATGCGCGGATCGTAAAGCGCTTCGACAGCGGCGAGGCGGCAGTAACCGGGCACAAAATCGGGGCGGGAACAGCGGTGCTTCTCGGATTTGAAGCCGGTCGTGGTAGTTTCGAGCCTGGATCGACTGATCGTGAACAGCTCGTTCGCGATCTGCTTCTTGATGGGCGAACTCCTGGCTACGTCTGTACGGACACAATTGTCTACCGGATCTCTGCCCCCGATGCGGATCACTACTTCCTTATGAACGATGCTCCTGCGCGTTCTGTCTCACTCGAGACCCCTGCCTATACCTACAAAGGCTATGAGGACCCGGTTGCGCAGACATCAATTCCCGGTCTGTCGAGCATCGAACTTCCAGCGTACGGTGCACGCTGGATCAGGTGCATAAAGACCCGGATCTGAGTGGTGTGCTGAAAGTACGGTGGGGGTTACGCCCGCCGTACTGCATCGTCCGGCAATTCGTCGCTCATTGCCAGGGACTGCTCTCTGCTCGTTTCAAGGCTGAGCTCGCCATGTCTTATGCACGCAACTTCATGGTCAGTGGCTCCGCCTGAGCGGTGTTGTAAGACTTGATCAATTGTATGACAGGCTTCTGTCGCGTACCGGCAGCGTGGGCTGAAATGGCAGCCAGGGGGCGGGGCCGCAGGGTTGGGGACTGCTCCGCCAAGAAGTCTGGATGCATCCATTCTATCACGCGGGTCAGGGCTGGGGACGGAGGCCAGCAGGGCTTCGGTGTAGGGATGCTGGGGGTTGCGAAAGATTTCGCGAGTGTCGGCACATTCCACGATCCGCCCGAGGTACATAACCGCCACGCGTGTACTTATGTGACGAACGACACTCAGGTCGTGCGCGACGAACACGTAGGTGAACCCGAATTCTTCCTGAAGATCTTTCAACAGATTAATGACCTGCGCCTGCACCGAAACATCCAGTGCAGAGACCGGCTCGTCACAGATGACCAGACGGGGTTTGACGGCAAGCGCACGGGCGATCGCGATTCTCTGTCTCTGTCCGCCGCTGAATTCATGCGGATACCGGTCGAGGTGCTGTCTTGAGAGACCGACTGCTTCAAGGAGCTCCGAGACCCGCGCGCGACGATCTGACACGTTATGCATGCCTGTTGCCTGCAGCGGCTCGGCGATCACTCTCTCGACCGTAAGCCTGTCGTTGAGCGACGAGAACGGATCCTGGAAGATGATCTGTATATCTCGTCTGTACGGGCGAAGCTGACGCTGATTCAGTGGTGCGAGGTCCACCGGGTCGCTATCGATTTCTTTCCGATACAGAATTTGCCCCTCGGTTGCTGCGATAAGCCTGACCATGGTGCGTCCGAGTGTGGTCTTTCCACATCCGCTTTCCCCGACGATACCAAGTGTTTCGCCTCGCTCGAGCGAAAGGTTGATACCGTCAACAGCGCGGACGTGTCCGACGGTTCTTCGCATGACACCTTTCTGAATCGGGAACCAGACCTTAAGGTCCTTCAGTTCAAGCAGGGGTTTTCCAACTTCGTTCTTCATGTTGAACCTTCCGGATCGGTATCGTTATAAAGCCAGCACCGGACGGTTCCACCGTCGCGTGTGACGACCGGCGGGGGGTCGTGCTTCTCGCAGACAGGCATGGCGTGCGGACATCTCGTACGAAACGGACACCCCGATGGCACTGCGTACGGCTCGGGAACGGTGCCTGCGATTGGCTCAAGTCGGGAGGTTTCATTTTTCGTGAGCAACGGAATTGATCTGAAGAGCCCGCGCGTATAGGGATGTCGGGGTTTTGTGAATAGCGTAACACTGTCTGCATATTCCACTACGCGGCCCATGTACATCACTGCCACGCTGTCGGCCATTTCGCCGATAACCCCAAGATCGTGGGTGATTAGCAGAATAGACGAGTTCATGTTCGATTTGAGGTCCCGCATGAGTGCAAGAATCTGGGCCTGCACCGTCACGTCGAGGGCAGTCGTCGGTTCGTCAGCTATCAGGACCTGTGGATCACACGCCAGTGCTATTGCTATCATGACACGCTGACGCATTCCACCGCTCATCTGGTGAGGATACTCGTCTATCCGCTGTTCCGGCGCCGAGATCCCCACGCGTTTCAGCAGTTCGAGCGCCTGAGCGCGGGCTTCAGCTTTGTCTACATCAGCATGGGTTAGAATTTTCTCCATGATCTGCTTTCCGACGGTATACACCGGTGTGAGGGAGGTCATCGGTTCCTGGAAAATCATCGCGATTTCCTTCCCCCGAAGGTGACACATTTCCTTACCGAACTGTTCGAGTTTCAATACGTCGACGGGCTCTCCGATCCGTGGTCGGTACACGATTGATCCCTGTGGTGTCTGCGCCTGAGGTTCGGATAAAAGCCGGATAATGGACCGTCCGGTCACCGTTTTCCCGCAACCACTTTCACCGACCACACCGAGGACTTCGCCGCGTTTCAGGCTCAACGAGACCCCGTTCACGGCGCGAACCGGTCCGCGCTCAGTGGAAAAGGTTACGTGCAGTGCCTCAATTTTCAGGATCTCGTCGCTGTTCATGCTGTTCATGGTATACTCACTTGCTGTAGGGATCGGCAGCATCTCGCAGGCCATCACCGACAAAGTTAAAACACAGGACCGCGATGACCACAAAGAGACCCGGGGTAAGCAGCCAGGGGTAGTTCACGACCGCGGAAATGGATTGGGCCTGCTGCAACAGCACCCCCCAGCTGATGGCCGGTCGCCTGAGACCAAGTCCCAGAAAACTCAGCGCGGTCTCACCGAGGATCATACCCGGTATCGAAAGGGTCAGGTGAACGATTACGTAGCTCATGAAAGCAGGGATAAGGTGCCGGACCACGACCCGCGGCTTCGTGACCCCGGACGCGTAAGCGGCAAGAACAAACTCTTCCTCGCGAAGACTGATGAACTTTCCCCGAACCACACGTGCGATTCCGGTCCACCCCATAAACGACAGAATAACGGTAATACCAATGTACCGCTCGGTTTGTCCCCACCACGCCGGGATTGCCGCACTCAGGGCCATCCACAACGGGAGTGTCGGGATAGACATTACCAGCTCGATCAGCCGCTGAATGATATCGTCGACGACACCGCCAATGAGCCCCGAGAGACTTCCCAGTGTCAAACCGAACAGAAGACTCAGGAACACGCCAATTAACCCAATGGAGAGTGAGATTCTGGATGCGAAGATGATGCGCGAGAAAAGGTCGCGTCCCAGATCATCTGTTCCGAGAATGGCGATGTATCCTCCCGGATCGGTCACTGCGAACAGGTGGACATTGGTTTGAATGATTCCAAGTAAACGGTACTCGTGTCGGCGGGTAAAAAAGCGGATATCCCATCGCTGTGCAGGATCAGGCGTGTAAACTCGCTGAAAGGTGCTTCTGTCGAGTTCCGATCGCCAGCCGTACACGAACGGTCTCACGGAAAAATCGCCATCAAGATCGACGAACCGGATCTTTTGAGGTGGTGCGAACTGGTGTCCAGTACGCTCCCGCGGTTCCATCGGGGCAACGAACTCGGCGAAAATTGCAACTGCATAGAACGCGACGAGTATCCAGAATCCTATCATTGCCAGTTTGTGCCGGCGGAACCGGCGTACGATGAGCTGACTCTGTGAAAGTGACTGGTACTCAACGGTCGCCGTGTCACGCTTTCGATTCATATCGTATCCTCGGGTCAATTACTGCCAGAAGAATGTCGGAAACGAGCGTGCCGATAACGGTCAGAACGCTGAGCATCATGACGAAACTTCCGGCGAGATACATGTCCTGCGATCGCAGCGCTTCAAGCATCACCGGGCCTGTCGTCGGGAGGTTCAGAACAACAGATACGATCGCCTCACCGGATATAATGGCGGGGAGCAGCCACCCTATCGTGCTGATAATTGGATTCAGAGACACCCGGAAGGGATGCCGGAAAATGACTTTCCATTTTGGAACCCCTTTCGAGATAGCCGTCTTGACGTAGTCCTTCCCTAACTCGTCCAGGAGCATCGCGCGCATAACGCGGATCGTACCTGCAGTACCCGCAGTACCGATTACAATGACCGGTACCCACAAATGTCGGAACATATTCATAACACGGGCAAAACTCCAGGCCGCATCACGGTACTCCGGTGAGAACAGACCGCCTGGAAGAACTCCGAAGGTGTGAAAGAAAAAGAACATGAGAACGAGTGCGAGCAGAAAATTCGGAATCGCGAGTCCTATGAACCCGAAGACGGTTGCAATGTAATCTCCGATGGAATACTGCTTCACTGCTGAATAGACACCGATAGGAATTGCGACCGCAAGTTCGAAGATTAGCGTAATCAGAGCGAGAAGCGCCGTCATAGGGATGCGGGCGAACAGCACGTCACGCGCCGGTCTGTTATATACGAAGGACTCCCCGAAGTCACCGCGAAGCAGATTTCCCATCCAAGTGAAATAGCGGCGAACCAGTGGCTGATCCAGTCCGTACCGCGTGCGCAGAGCACGGGCTATCTCGGCGTCGACCTGTATGCCTCGGGCCTCCAGATTCGTTATATACGTTGTCAGGAAGTCTCCCGGTGGCAGGTTAATAACAACAAAGCTGATAATGGAAATTCCGAGTAGTACGACGATAAGAAAAAGCAATCGCCGGATCAGGTATTCACGCATTCAGGTACCTTCTTCTGAAATGAAACCCCTGTACGAAGCAGATGGCCCCCGCAGGGGCCATCCGTTATACAGTAACGGTCAGTCGGCAAAGAAGAACTGCTCGACGAGATGGCTGTACGACCAGAACCCGTCGAACCCCCAGAAGCCGTCTTCCGGTACGTTTCGCAGATTCTGTCGGACAAATACCTCTTTCGGGTGTGGCCCCACAAGACTCATGCGCCACAGGTTTTCTGCCTGCGACTGCAGAATCTGGCGACCGTAGTCGTGGCGGGTATTCTCATTCAGAGAGGTTTCCATGGAGACGCGAAGGTCAACCAGTTCATTGATCTCCGCCGGAAGATATGGCCAGCCGTCAGCACCAATCGAAGGCCATCCTTCGTTGTTCTGTCGCCGACCGATATTGGGTGCAAACCACTCGGAGTCCGTAAAGAAAAGCACGTCCAGCGCACGGTCTATTCCCCCCGGTCCGACAATGTCATTTTCCCGTGCGAGTATACGCTCGTTCCGCAACTCATTTGAGATCGGGCGGACTTCGAGATCAATTCCAAGAGCCGCCCAGTAGTCTTCGATCAGTTCGAAGTAGGCAATGTGCACATCGCTCTGAAGTTCAGCGAGGATGCGCAGTCGGCTTCCATCCGGTCGTAGGCGAAAACCTGCGCTGTCGCGACGGGTCAGACCCATGTCGTCAAGGAGCGCGTTTGCCCGTGCAGGATCGTAGTCTGCAAACGCTCGGGCATTCCGTTCTTCGAACAGAACCGAGGTTTCGTGTACGGTCATTTGCTGGGGTCTCGAAAGACCGAAGAAAAACACCTCGTTTATCTCGTCCCGGTCTATACCGAGGGAAATAGCCTGGCGAAAACGTGGATCCTGGAAGATGGCACGCTGGACTTCGTCTATATGCGCGAGATTCAGACCGAACGAGATCGATTGTTCGGTTGAATCGTACAGAATGACACGATAATTCCCGACTTCCTGATACTGGGTATAAGTGGGCATATTGCTGAGCGACGTATCCCAGCCTGAGTAGTAGTCTACCTGACCGGTCAGAATCTGTGTTTCGAGGACGGTTCCGTCGCTGACTGCAACAGATCGAACACCGTCAAGGTAGGGAAGCTGGTTTCCTGCCGTATCTATCTTCCAGTAGTACGGATTCGGTTCGATGTGTGCAGTTGTTTCTGTTATCTCCCGAACCCGGAATGCATTGATCGTGGGATAGCTGGTGTCGAACTGATCCGGCATCCCGAACCACGCAAAGACCGTTACCGACTGTACATAGTTCTGTAGATCATCGAATCCGACCTCCTGCAGCCGGCGTGAAATATCAGCTTCGCTGGCGTAGTCAGGGTGAAAGCGGCTCAGATAGTGTCGTGGTGCGAGAAGCGGATACCAGCCGCGTTGATGCCCCATGTGATTCGGAAACAGCGGATTAGGCTGTGGAAAGCGAAAAACTACTGTCAGAGGATCGGGAGCTTCAACCTCCATCCATCCTCCCTGGAAAAATGCACGACGATCGAGAAACCCATCTGGATAGAATCTTGTGTCATTAGCAACTTCATTCCACCAGAAATCTATGTCGGCGGAGGTGAATGGTTCACCGTCTGACCAACGCATGCCTTCACGCAGGTAGAATGTGAACACACGACCGTCTGCTGACATATCCCAACCGGTTGCGACATTTGGAGTCAGCTCGGAAAGCGAGGTGTCCCAGCGAAGCAGACCTTCTCCCATGACAAAGGTCCAGGGTACACGCGGATTTCCGACGACCGGGCTGTCGACGATACCCCCATACTGTCCGATCCGCTCGATTGGGGTTACGACCAGCGGAGTTGCACCGATTCGTTCTGCAACCGGTGGAAGCTGGCCCGATTGAACCAGAGATGCATACCGTGGCGGTTCACCGTCTACCGTGACCGCTGCGGTACCGGGAACAGCTTCAGTAGAACCTCGTGCGAACACGGGCCCTGCTGCAATAAACAGGACCAGCGACACAACAGTCAAAATAAATAACGCTCGACGCATATCATACCTCCTTGAGCGCATGCTTTGATCGTATTGATCAACTCACGTTCATGCTATGGCCGACCCGTTCGGTACAGGAACTGAAGAAAACGCTCGTTCCGTATACAATCGTATCAATATCGGTGGAATGTGCCGGTTTTTCGTTCTTGACCGCTCCAGAAAGCGGGCCTAGTGTGTGTACATGCAGTCCCTGCCCGCGACGGCCGCAAACATCGTTACGAGTAAGTCCTTCAATCGCCGCTTTCGCGTCATGATCGTCGATGACGACCGCCTCGCGGTCGACGATCTGAAACGACTTGTGCAGTGGGATGAACTTGATTGTTCCCTTGTGGCAGAAGCCCGAAACGGGCGTGACGCTCTTGCGAAAGCGCGCGAGGTGCATCCCGATATTGTCATCGCAGATATACGAATGCCGGTTATGGATGGTCTCCAGCTCGCCGAAGAGCTGCTGAGACTCAATCCGTGTATTCGGGTCCTTTTGTTGACCGCGTTTCGCGATTTCTCCTATGCCAGACAGGCCGTCAGACTTGGTGTCTGCAGCTTCGTACTAAAGAACGAAATGGATCAGCAGAAACTGGTAACTGAGATTCGTGCGATGCAGACCTCCTGGTTTCGTGCCACGAAAGAACATGGGGCTGCACGCAGAGAAAGTCTGAAATGGTACGCGTTGTCTCTGGCCCGCGGTACGAAACCCCGGGACATCCCCGGAATTTTAGTCCCTGGCGGATCGGTAGCCGCGGTACTTCTCTCATTGGAGACGCCGCTATCGACGATTCTACCACCGGTGAGTGACACGCCGCTTCCTACGGACAACGACATCGCAGGTCGCACGCCCTTGCTTGATGTTATCGACCAGTTCGAAATTGCGCACCTTCATAGCAATGTGTACATAGCAATAGCAAGGTTTGAACGGGTATTCTGCACGGCCGAGTTGCGCAGCTACGCGAAATGTCTTATTCGTTCGATTCGTAAAACGGTCCTTGATCAGGCTGACCTGGAAACGCTTGCGTTCTATTCAATTAGTGATTGCAGTAACGCTGATAGTATTGAAGCGCTCCTGCTGCAGTTGTTTGAGATTGCCGCTTACAGATACTCCGTAGGTCCAGGCTCCAGCGTTTACCTGGAAGAGTTCAGCCCCGAGGCGGGTGATGGTGAAGTGCTGCAGACACTTGCGGAGTATGAGTCCGCTTTGGTCGCAGCTATCCGGGATCAGAACGATACTGAAATTACGCAGATAGAAGAGCGAATCATGAACCTTGTTCGAAAAGGGTGGCTCACGGAACAGACCCTTGTTCGCCTGTTCGAGTATTACATACACGTCATGGAGCAGGCATTGATCGGTACCGCGACGGTTAGCGCGTCCTGGAATGTTCGTGATGTGCTTCGGGGTCTGCTACGTACCTGTAAACGATCGCACGACGTGTCCGGTCTTCTTCTCGGGCTCTATCAGATCTGTGTGCCAACCGCGAACTCGACGCATGGGCAACGCTATTCAGCGCGTGTCCGGAAGGCAATACGATTTATCGAAACCCATTATCCGGAAAGCATCGGGGTGCCGGATATGGCTGTGCTGGTAGGACTGAGTGTACCGCGTTTTTCTGCGCTTTTTCGCCATGAGACGGGACTTTCACCGGCAGCGTTTCTGGCAGATTATCGGATAGAGCGTGCATGCAGGCTGCTTGTCGACAGCACCATGAGAGTCGGAGAGATCGCGACAGCTACCGGGTATAGCAGCGCGCAGTACTTCAGCCGTGTTCTGCGTGAGCATACTGGCAAGACCCCGGTCGAGTACCGTGAAGAGCACGCGCCAGGATGATCGGACGAACGTTTCTCAGGCGTATTCTGCTCCGTTCCGTTATTGTCGCGAGCATCACTGCTCTCGCCGCGTGGTTCACCGTTTACCAGCTTGTCTCACGGTCTGTTGTTGAACGGGCTATTGAAGACGATCTTATGGCAGCAGAGCAAACGGTTCTGCAGCTCGAGGCGTTTTTTGACCACGTTCGTTACTCGGCAATCGAGGTTATCGTAGAACCGGACGTCAGACGAACATTCATGACTCTTGAATCCGATTCAGGTCCACTGACGCTTGCCCAGGAAACCATGCTGCGTCGACGGCTGCGGCTTCTCGCTGCATCAAGACCGTATATGCATAGCCTGGCCGTACTGGACCTGAACGAAGCTGTCTACTGGAGTTTCATTCCGCCAGGGCAAATCCTTACCGACGACCGAAATGCCGACCAGCCATCCGATGTCATCAACACGGACACAAACCTTACGGTTCCTGCTTCGGCGGACGTGCTTCATGTCTTTCCCGTTGCCGACGAATTTCTTCGGCAGCTGCCGAAAGACCGCATTCAAACGAGTTACACGGCACGATACCTCGTTACGGCCGGGGAGTTTCCTGTAGAAGTTTTCGGAATGGTTGTACCGATCCGCGGGCTTGAGCAGACAGACCGCCACTTCGGATATCTCGTCGTAAACATACACATAGATCACATGCGATCCGTTATTCGACGCGCGACCGCGCAGTTCGACGGGCACATCTGGCTTGACGGTGGCCACCGAATTGTTCATTCAGCCGGTGTTCCGGCATATCTGGTCGAGAGCGTGACGAATGCGTCTGAATGGAAGACTCTGGTTCACCGTACAACGTCAGGACGGATGGTTACGATTCAGGGCTTCGGTCCTGACTGGCAGATTCTGCTGTATTCGTCGAATGCGCAGTTACGGGCACAGTCGTTCAGGAACGCGCAGCTTCAGGCGGTGTTCTCGCTCGGAGCTCTTGCGCTCCTGATCGGATTGTTGGCTCCGAGTCTTGCCGGTCTTGTTCGCCCTGTCCATGATCTCTCGACTGCCATGGAACGCGTGGCGCAGGGAGACCTTGAAGTCCGGGTGCCGGTCGCGAAAGGCCAAGAGATGATGCGTCTTACCGACGGCTTTAATACCATGGCCAGGGATCTTCAGGGGCACATCGAGTCGCTTATCCGCTACGAGCAGGAGGTCAAGCGTATGGAGTATGATCTTCTGGCTGCGCAGGTGAATCCTCACTTTATCTATAACACCTTAAACTCTGTTATCTATCTTGCTCGTCAGGACAGGAGTGAGGACATCTCGACCATGGTCTCGTCCCTTATCTCGATACTGCAGGACACTCTGAGAATCAGTGCTGATGCAGTGCTTGAACGGCTCGAGGCCGAACTGCGCATGTCCTGGCATTATCTGGTTATACAAAGGTACCGA
>SKXQ01000069.1 GCA_007128315.1 Spirochaetaceae bacterium
CCTGCCACGGGTTGCGCAGTGGTACCGACTCGAACAGGTTCTGGTCTCGGTGTACGTCCTCGCCATTCCCCTTCTGCTGGAAAGCATCATAGAGCTGCCACGCCTCGCGCGCCGGTTCAACCATTTTCTTCTTGCCGTTCTCTTTGCATTCTGCTGCGCGATCGTCCTGACGGCGTTCATTCAACCGGATCTCTTCGTTTCCATCCGCACAAGCGATCTTTCGAACCTGTCCGGCGAAGTCGCCGACCTGACACCGGGCCTGCGTCGAACCGAAGCCGGGGTTCTTCGTCAGATCAGGGATGTTGTCCTCGCTCTTCTTGCGGTGTATGCCGTCGTGAGTCTCCTCGTTAATCTGCGACGGGAGAATCTGAAAACGGTGCTCCCCGTTGCCTCAGGCCTCGTTGTCGCGATGACGACCGGCATCGATGACCTGTGGATGATCTATTTTGATACCTCGTTCCTGGCTCCCGCATTCCCTCATGTGCAGCGTCTTCCCATAGGAATGACCGTGTTCACGCTCCTTGCCGTAGGTGCAGGCTTCTCTCACTATCTCAGGGACGGCCGGGCATTGGCACGCATGCGCGACAGGCTCTCAAACCTCGCCTACTTTGACCGGCTGACCGGCCTGAAAAACAGACACAGTTTTGTAGAACGTCTCGAGGGGATCTGCAGCCGTCCGGCAGTCGAGCTTCAGGAGACAAGTGTCGCGGTCCTTGTACTGGATCTTGACCGATTCAAGGACATCAACGACACCCTCGGGCATGTCACCGGTGATACAATGCTGATCGAGGTCAGGGACCGGCTGGCGACCCGAATTCGAACGGATGATGAACTCTATCGCATAGGAGGTGACGAGTTCGCTATCGTCGTTCCGAACGTCACATCTGAAGCTCAGGCAGGTGCAATCGCGGAAAAGCTCGTGAATGCCATGCAGATACCATTCGTCCACGGTGACCGCATGCTCTACACGGGGGTCACGATAGGGATAACCCTGCACCCGCGGGACGGAGTGACCGCGGATACGCTCATGCGGCACGCCGGTGTCGCGCTGGCCCGGGCGAAAGGCGAACGGAACACCTACCGCTTCTACCTTGAAGAAATGCAGAAGGAGTCACTCGCGAAGGTGCGCATGATCAGTGAGCTCCGAAATGCCATCGCGAACAGGGAGCTTACGGTCGTCTACCAGCCGCAATGCGACACATACGGGAACGCGTTCGGGGCCGAGGCTCTTCTGCGCTGGAACAGCGCGGTCCTCGGGCACGTTGCTCCGTCGCAGTTTATCCCGATCGCCGAAGAACACGGGCTCATTCACTCAATCGGACTCTGGGTGCTGAAACAGGTCTGCCAGGACCACCGGACGATCATGGCCGAGCTCGGTTCCATTGTACCGGTCTCGGTTAACGTGTCGACCAGACAGCTTCGCGACCCGGATTTCAGCTCATCGGTCCTGTCAACGCTGCTCACATACGAGATTCCACCGGAGTCTATCCGCCTCGAAATAACCGAAAGCGCCCTTATGGAGCAGTCAGCCCTGATTCACACGACCATGAACCACCTGATCAGCGCCGGAGTCGAGTTCGAAATCGACGACTTCGGGGTCGGGTACTCCTCGCTCTCATATCTTCGCAGCCTTCCGGTGAATACAGTGAAGCTCGACAGGTCGTTTATTCGCAATATTCCCGCAAATAAACAGGACTCCGCGCTTGTTCGTGCCCTCATTGCCCTGATAAACGGGTTAAACCTTGATATGGTTGCAGAGGGAGTAGAAGATGAAGAACAGAAAGCCTTTCTTGCAGACGCTGGATGCACCCGTCTTCAGGGGTATCTCTTCTCGCGACCAGTTCCACTCTGGGAGTTCATGCGCTTCGTCTCGGATCACGAACGTGGACTGCCGGTCGCACATGGGGAAGAACACAGCGAAACGCGAACAGACGCCCAATGGACCTGAGCCGGACGGCAGCTTGACCTGGACCGGTCACACTCCTACAATTTCGCCATTATTTCATTAAAAAAAGGGCCTTCATGCGAACACGGGCGCAGAAAAACAGAACGTTGGCACTGACCAATACGGGGAGGCTGAGCCTCTTCGCGCTGGGCTGCGGCAGCGCGTTCGCTCGAACGCTCGGACAGAACAATTACCTCATCGTGAAGGGAGACACGCATCTTCTGATCGACTGCGGGACGAAAACACCTGCCCGGCTGAGCGCCCACGGGGTTGAACTGACCGATATACGAAACTATCTGATTACCCACAGCCACGCCGATCACATCGGAGGGCTCGAAGAGGCGATGCTCATGGGGCGCTATGTCGCACGATCCCGACCCAGGATCCTTATCGAGGAAGCCTATGAGTCAGTTCTGTGGAACCACAGCCTTAAAGGTGGTGCCGCTCCGAATGAGCGACACCAGGGTCAGACCCTGAGTTTCTCCGATTTCTGGGATGTTCTGCGCCCGACGCCGCGTACCGATCTCCCCCGCAACTGTGCCGAGTTCGTGATCGGGACCCTGAACGTCAAGATTTTCCGTACGAATCACTTTCCGGAACAGGCACGCAGCTGGGATACCGCTGCCTACAGCGTTGGAATGCTGCTCGACGACACTGTTCTGTTTACCGGTGACACGAAGTTCGACGCTTCGCTGATATCGGACTTCGAGAAACACTGCGATATACAGACCATTTTTCAGGATGCCCAGTTCTTTACCGGAGGTGTGCACGCTTCCATTTACGAGCTTGCAGACCTTCCGGAGCATCAGAAAGCCAGAATGCATCTGATGCACTACGCGGATTCCTTCGAGTCCAGGGAGGCAGAGATACGGGAGCTCGGGTTCCAGGGCTTCGTCAGGGAAAACACCTGGTACTCATGGCCGTAGCCCGTACCAGGCGTTATTGAGGCGTCTGACCGTCACCGGGAAGGCGTCCGGTTCAAGCCACAGACTTTCCCCGTCAAACTGAAAGGGCATTCGCTCGTGGCAATCGATGCGCATGGAGTCCATGATATCAAGTCTGACTTCCGGATCGTGCACGTGCGTACCATGGTATACGTGCTGTTTCAACTTGATCCGCCCGAGAAAACCCGGTAACTCAATGGCTACCAGGTTCTCATCCAGCGGGAGAATAGGTTTATCGCCTCCGTAGCGGCGATGACCACTGACCCCGAAGGCCACCAGCGCGTAACGATTCTGCCACCGCGCTGAGGTGCCGTCGGCTCGGCCGATGTGCAGTGTCACCTGCGGGATCCCGTAAACCGGTACATAGAAGAGGGTCGCGAGATCCGCGACGAGCGTATATACGTTCCCGGGAAGTCTGTTTTTGAGCTTGTTCGTCACATGAGCCACATAGGCATCGAGCCCGAACGAGGCAATATTAAAGGCATAGAACGTTCTGCCGTCCGCTGTTTTCACCTCCAGAGCACCGTGATGGCGGGTATCGCTCAGCTTCGGGAGCACTTCGTAGGCCTCGGACAGGGTCGCACAGTCGGCACCGTCATTCCCGGTTCCGGCGGGAAGCCTGAACACCGGACAGGACTCGGGTCGCGGGGGAGATGCGGATACCAGCCCCGACAATACGTCCTTGTGGGTACCGTCACCTCCTGCACTGATAAACATGTGATTCCCGGCTGTTCCCGAAAGAATTCCACCGACAAGCTCCGCGGCGTGCCCGGGATATTCACTCATGTGTACCTGCAGCGGTGGGGTCAACCGCGACGGGGCAAGTCTGTCACGCTGCGTATGCAGTGTCCGCAGTGATCTCCGCAGGCGGTCGGGATGAGAAAAGAAGCCCGACTTGGGGTTAATGATCGTGTGTACGGTCGACGACGAAGCCTGATACACGGGGCTCCGGGTTAAAAGTTCCGCAACATGATGGGCAAACTCGGAATAGAGTTTCATCGGCTCTCCTGCACGAATCCCCCGATATGTGCTATGTATTAGGGGACTGTGAACGAAGAATTTCATTACTACACCATCGCCATGATCGCCCGCAAAGCGGGTTTCTCAGACGACGATGCCGACATCATTGCCTATGCGTCGCAGTTTGTCGACCATGCACTGGTTGCATATCGGGTCAGCGGTACCGGCATATCCTATACGACGCTGACCACCCACCACTTCGGGTTCTGGGACAAGTCTCAGGAAGAGTCTGTGTGGATTCCGTACCACTTCTTTCCGGGCGACGGCAGGGTTGCGGCGCAGCGACGAAAGGACCGGATCGAGAACCCTCTGGCGGTGACCAGCAACAGCGACCGGGTAAAGGAACTTCTGGTCACCGCATTGAAAACCCGCGATCTCATGCGCATCGGAATCGCGCTGCACACCTTCGCGGACGCCTATGCGCACCAGAACTTTACCGGCCGGAACGAAGAGTTCAACCGCATCGACGTGAACTCACCGGTACCACCGGCGGGCCACGCGCACGCGGGTCGCGGACCGGATCGTTTCGAAGGCCGCTGGACCGACGCCCGATTGCGGGATCCCTGGTCTCAGATCATCAACCGCGATCGATACCTCGCGGCAGCGGGAAAAATCTACCGCTATCTCGCCACCTATAACCGGCAGGGCTTCTCGGACGAGGAGCTCGTTCTCAGCGAGCTTGAGTTGCTGCTCGGCCCGGGGGGAGCAGAGCACAGCGCCGAGGGGCGTGTGCTTGATTTCATCATCAATTACAACATTCCCCGATACAGCCGCAACACGTGGAAGGGCGAAGCGATCGAACTGAACCGGCATACCGGAGACGAAGAGATTACCTCGGTTCAGGACAAGTACCTGTGGTTGCGACACGAGCTTGGCAAGAAGACGGGGTTCGGACAGGTGCGTGACGTCCGGGCGAAACCCGGATTCTTTCAGTCGTCGTATCATCACTGGCACGAATCGGCCCGCGAGCACCGGGCTGCCGCCTCGCGCATTCTGAGCGATCTGAAACTCGCCGGCCTGAAGGCACTCACGTCATGAGCAGACGTACTCAGAATCGCAGGAACCTGTTCATCGCCGTTTCGATCATGCTTCTTGCCGTTACGGGACTCGGTTTTCCACTCTTCCATGGCTCCGTCGCGTCGGATCCCGAGCCCGATGGCCCCCCTGTATCGACGGTCACTCCGTCACCGCCGGAAGACCCCGAGGCCGTGGCTCCGGGATCGGTACTCGATACCCGATCACGTGCGCTCGACACGCTGCACGTTTCCATGCTCGCCGCCGCGTATCCGGATCGCATACGGGAAATCCGGCGCTTCGACGATGAATGGGCTCTGCTGATGGACGATCGCTGGTTCTTCTGGGAAGAGGGCCGACTTCTCCCGGAAGACGTCGGCACCGAACGGTCATCGTATACGGCACTGCATTTCTACAACTATCAGCTTGGTGCTCATGAGCTTCCCGAACTGACCGAGGCGCAGAGAGCAGCGCTCAGAGATTATGGAGACCGGCTCGCCGGGCGACCGGTCCCGCCGGGCGACAGCGTGCCCTCCGGCGGATACCGCGGGCGTCACCCGGACTTTCTGGATACGCTCTGGGGTTTTTCGCGTGCGCTTGACGCCGACCGGGCAATGCAACGGATCCGTTTCCTGAACATCGCCACCCGGGTGCATCCGGCGATTGTCGAACCGCTGCGGCAGGTGGAAGCAGAAATACGGGAAGGTATGCAGAGTGACCCGGAGCTTCACGCTTTCGTACGGAACATTCTCATGGTCAGCGGGTTCTTCTGGCGCGAGGTACCC
>SKXQ01000018.1 GCA_007128315.1 Spirochaetaceae bacterium
AGGCGGTGAACATTGTCCTCATGGCGATATTCGTGAAAGAGATAGTCGGCCCGGTCATTGCATCTGCCGGTCTGCGACGCGGGCTGCGTGACACGGTAGCCTGACTACCGGTTTTTCATGGGTGTGTACGGTCTGCTGCCGAGAACATTCTTGTAGGCCGGGCGGATAATTCGCTTCCCGATGGCAATCTCTTCGAGGCGATGGGCACACCAGCCGGAAACGCGTGATATTGCAAAAATCGGAGTGAACAGTTCGCTTGGAATACCAAGCATTCGGTACACAAGTCCGGAAAAGAAGTCCACGTTTGCACAGATGGTCTTGTCGTTCTTGCGGATTCGGGCAAACAGGTCGGGTGTAAGCTGTTCGATCTTTTCGTACAGTGCGAACTCTTCGGCGAACTGATCGGTCTCCTGTGCAAGCTCTCTCGCCTTTGCTTTCAGGAGAATGGCGCGTGGATCGCTCAGCGTGTAGATTGCGTGTCCCATGCCATAGACCAGCCCCGAGCGGTCGCCGACTTCTTTTTTCAGGATTCGCTCGATATACGAGGCAACCTCGCTGTCGCTTGCCCAGTTCGACACGTTCGTCTTGATGTCATCCATCATGCGGGTGACCTGTATGTTGGCCCCCCCGTGACGTGTGCCTTTCAGCGACCCGACGGCTGCTGAGATAGCCGAGTACGTGTCCGTTGCCGAACTCGAAACGACGTGCACTGTGAACGCGGAGTTGTTGCCTCCGCCGTGCTCGGCGTGCAGCACCAGCGCAAGATCAAGAATTTCTGCTTCGAGGCGGGTAAAGCTCTGATCCGGACGGATCATCTGAAGCAGATTCTCCGCAGTCGACAGTCCGGCCTGCGGAGCATGTATATACAGACTGTCGCTGTCGAAGTAGTGACGTTTTGCCTGAAAGGCGTAGGCGACCATGACCGGGAACCTGGCAATCAGATCGACGGACTGCCGGAGCACATTTGCGATTGAATTGTCTTCGGGGTTCTCATCGTAGGAGTACGCACTGAGTACCACTCGACCGAGTTTGTTCATGATATCGGGACTCGGCGACCGCATGACGATGTCCTGCCAGAAACCTTCCGGCGGCTCTCGCCTGTCAGAGATTACCTGAAGGAAATTCTCAAGATCACCGGATTTCGGCAGTTCGCCGAACAGGAGAAGATACACGACCTCCTCAAAGCCCAGCCTGCCTTCGCTTGTAAAACCGTTGACGATGTCGCGGACATCGACGCCACGATACCGCAGCCGCCCCTCAACCGGCGTCTTTTCATTCTCGTCCACAATGTACCCGTGGACATCACCGATTTCGGTAAGTCCGGCAAGAACGCCGGTACCATCGTCGTTACGGAGACCGCGTTTAACACCGTACTTCCGGAATGAGTCCTGGGTAATTACACGCGATTGTGAAGCCCGTTCTACGTGTTCAAGAAAAAAAGAATTTGCGTCGATTTGTGCCATACGTCGGGTACCTTCCAGGCGCCAGTGTACAGAATCCCGCGGTACAGGTATAGATTCGAGACCGCGGCCGGTCATCAAAGCCGGTATAGCACCGAAATTGTCTCTCCAGTGGGAATATGCCTCTTCAATCTCAGCGTTTTTCGGATAGACTATGTTCATCCCGTTTAAGACAGGAGTCCGTCTGAATGATCGCTCAAGGTGTGCAGCTCATGATAATCGGTATGAGCGTCGTGTTCATGTTCCTCGTCGTGCTTGTAGTCTTCATGACTCTGACTGCAGCCATCGTGAAGTACTTCCCCGGGCAGGCTGCAACCGAAACAGCCGCTGTCGGGTCCGGCGTCGGCAAATCGGCGGCAGCGCCCGATGCGTCCCGTTCAAAACTCCAGGCCGCGCTTGCCGCAGTCAGTGTCCATCATCGCAGGAGATCGTAAATGAAGAAAATTAACGTCATGGTCACGGCCTTTCGTGACGGTTTTCAATCCGTGTTTGGCGCACGGGTGCAGACGAAAGACTTTTTACCGGCTCTTGAAGCTGCGGTGGAAGCCGGGCTGACCCACTTTGAAGTCGGTGGCGGAGCGAGATTTCAGAGTCTTTATTTTTACTGTAACGAAGATGCGTTCGAAATGATGGATGCCTGTCGCACGGTGGCAGGACCGGATGCAAACCTGCAGACGCTTGCCCGCGGTATCAACGTGGTCGGGCTCGAAAGTCAACCCTCGGACATCATCAGGATGCACGCCGAACTGTTCAGGAAGCACGGCATTACCACGATTCGCAACTTCGATGCCCTGAACGATATTGACAACCTCGATTTCTCCGGCCGCTGCATTGCTGACGCCGGTCTGAAGCACGAAGTTGCAGTGACGCTCATGGGCCTGCCGCCAGGACTGACCGGTGCACATACCGCAGAGTTCTACGTGAACCGGATACAGCAGATTATTGATGCTGAGATACCGATGCACTCTCTGGTGCTGAAAGATGCGTCGGGTACTGCCGTACCACAGATTGTCTATGACACGGTCCTGCAGGCGAAAAAAATGCTTCCGTCTGATGTTCCGCTCAGATTTCATACCCATGATACCGCCGGTACCGGCATTGCAACCTATCGTGCCGCTATCGAAGCAGGCGTGGACGGGATAGACCTTTCCATGGCTCCGGTTTCCGGAGGCACCTCGCAGCCGGATATCATTACCATGTGGCATGCCTTGCGGGACACCGAGTATGAGCTCGATGTTGACATCAAGAAGGTCATGGAGGCGGAGGAGGTGTTCAAGGACGCTATGAAAGACTACTTCTTCCCGCCTGAGGCCATGAAGGTGGAGCCGCTGATCCCGTTTTCTCCCATGCCCGGCGGAGCACTGACAGCAAATACCCAGATGATGCGCGATCACAACGTGCTGCATCGCTTTCCCGAAGTCATTGCGGCCATGCGGGAGGTTGTTGAGCGTGGTGGCTTTGCTACATCGGTTACTCCGGTATCACAGTTCTACTTCCAGCAGGCGTTCAACAACGTCGTCCTTGGTCCGTGGAAAAAGATTGCTGACGGGTACGGGAAGATGCTTCTCGGTTACTTCGGAAAAACGCCTACGAAGCCGGATCCGGAGCTCGTGAAGCTCGCCTCCGAACAGATGAATCTCGAGCCGACAACAGAGAGCCCCCGCCTGCTTAACGATAAGGATAGTTCGAAAGGGAGAGACCCTGCCGAAAAGGCACTCAAGGATAATGGTCTCGAGATCACGGAAGAGAATATTTTTATCGCTGCAACCTGCAAGGAACGCGGTATCGCCTTTCTGAAGGGCGAGGGGACCGTACAGGTCAGGAAGATTGGCTCGGAGACTCCCTCACCGTCTGCGGGGCCTGCTGCGCAGCGGAAATCCGGGGCTGCAACAAACGCTGCTGCCGAAAACACGGGTGCGGACGAGCCGGCCTTTTACACCGTCAGCGTTGGTGGCGAAACTTTCGAAGTGAAGGTGTCAGACGGGAAGGTCGAGGCACACGGGAAAGGGCAAAACTCATCCGGTTCGCAGCAAAGCGCAGCGAGTTCTGATCCGGCGCCAGCGGCTGCGAGTCAGGGGGCGACGGATGTGACCGCGCCCATGCCCGGTGTGGTGCTGACTGTGCTCGTAAAACCCGGAGATGCGGTAAAAGCCGGTCAGTCCGTCGTTGTTATGGAATGCATGAAAATGGAAATGAAGGTTGAGGCCGATGCCGATGGCTCGGTCTCGGACGTATACGTCAAGGACGGACAGAACGTCGAAGCCGATCAGATACTGGTGTCGATCGCATGAGTATAGTTCAGTCGATCACGGTGCTCTGGGAGTCAACCGGCATTGTCAGCATGAGCGGTGGCGAGTTCATTATGATCGCCATCGGCCTGCTTCTGATCTATCTTGCCATAGGTAAGGGATTCGAACCGCTGCTCCTTCTGCCCATAGGATTCGGCGGTATTCTTGCAAATATTCCCGTCGCCGACATAGCCGGCCCCGACGGGTTTCTTGGCATGATCGACATGGTCGGGTTGAGCACCGGAATATTTCCTCTGCTCATTTTTATGGGCGTAGGTGCCATGACTGACTTTGGTCCGCTTATCGCGAACCCCAGAACGGCTCTGCTCGGTGCGGCGGCACAGTTCGGTATTTTTGCGACGGTTATGGGTGCGATACTTCTGAGCGTCTACGCGGGCTTCGATTTCTCGGTGCAGGATGCTGCGTCGATCGGTATTATCGGCGGAGCAGACGGTCCAACCGCGATTTTTCTCTCATCGCAGCTGAGTCCCGATCTCGTCGGAGCAATTGCTGTCGCCGCGTACAGTTACATGGCGCTTGTACCGATTATTCAACCGCCAATCATGCGTGCCCTGACTACTCCGGAACAGCGCAGGATGGTGATGAAGCAGTTGCGCCCGGTCCCGAAACTGGAGCGTATTCTTTTCCCGCTGGTGGTTCTGGGTCTGTGTATCGCGTTCCTGCCCACCGCGACACCGCTTGTTGGAGCACTCATGTTCGGCAACATTGTAAAGGAGTCCGGGGTCGCTGACCGCTTGTCCAATACGCTGAAAAGTTCGTTTATCGATACGGTCACGATCCTTCTGGGTCTGGTCGTCGGAAGCAAGCTGCAGGCCGCGTATTTTCTGCGGGTCGAGACCCTCGGCATCGTCGTGCTGGGTCTGGTAGCGTTTTCCATTGGTACGGCAACCGGTTTGATTCTGGCTCAGATCATGAACAAGGTCTCGAAAAACCCGATCAATCCGCTCATTGGTGCTGCCGGTGTCTCAGCTGTTCCTATGGCAGCCCGGGTCGTCAATAAGGTAGGACTCGAAAGCAACCCGCGTAACTTTCTGCTTATGCACGCCATGGGACCGAACGTCGCGGGGGTTATTGGCTCAGCGGTCGCCGCTGGCGTCCTGCTTGCCATGTTCGGCTGATTCATTGTCGTACGGAGTGTCCAACACCAGGGTTGTGGACACCTATACAAACCGCATAATCCATGCATTTTGCATTGCAACCTGCATGGATTTCGTGAAAATCATACCAAAACCAACGTTTCTCCCTGAAAGACGCTGCATGGCTCGATTCTTGCATCGAATCATGTATGTTCGACTTCCCACGCTGTTGTTTTCGTGTTTTTGCGATATCTTTTTTTATACTCGTTTTTCGGCAGAATTCGCCGATAGTATGTAAGAAAGACTTGAGTAAAAAAGTAGGGTAAACCCATGAAGCGACAAACCCTTGTTCGCGCCGCAATCGTTCTCACCGTCCTCGCAGCAGTGCTCAGCTGTCAGAACCCGTTTAACGTCGGGCTCGGTGACAATGTTGATATTGAGCCGCCGCAAGTGCGTCTGCTCTCGCCGGATTCAGGTGTGTTCCTGCGCGACTTAGTAACCTTTGAGGGGTTCGCGTCAGACGACACTGGAATAGAACGTGTAGAGATCAAATTGAATCGTGGCGAATGGGTGCGCGTTCCGCAATCCATGCTGCAGGTTTCGTCGAGCGGAAACAGGGTTCGAGCAGACTGGGCCTATCCGGTCGATACAACGCAGTTTTCCTCTGCCAGATTACGGGTACAGTTGAGAGCGACGGACACCGCAGGCCGACAAACAGAGTCGGATGAACTCACTTTCACGCTGGACAACGATGCGCCCGCAATACTGTTCACGTTTCCGTCGGTCGACCCGAGCATTGCACCCGACGGAGAATCTCCTGATTACTGGTTTGTCGTCGACACCGAA
>SKXQ01000100.1 GCA_007128315.1 Spirochaetaceae bacterium
CGAGATCGCCGAGGAAATGCGGCTGGCCGAAACCCAAGAACGAAACTTCTTCTGCTTCCTGCACGCGACAAGAGAACGCGGGCTGCGGAACGTAGAGGCATATTCCTACCCTATAGATTTCAACGGCGGATCGTATCTGTTCTCGATCATTATTGACGTGACCGAGCGCGAGCAGGCAGAACAGGACATCGCGAGGCTCACGCGAGCGTTACTCATTGCAATAGCGAGCGGTGTTGTCCTGTTTCTCGTCTTTCTATTACTCATGATCCTGCGTATCCGCGATCGTCTGCGGTCTACGCAGAAATCACTCGAACAGACCGAGCATCGGTATCGCGCCTATGTCGACAGTGCCCCGCTCGGAGTGTTCGTAACAGACAGCGACGGCCGATATCTTGAAGTCAACCCGGCTGCGTGTCGGCTTTCCGGCTTCGAGGAGTCTGAGCTCCTGCAGCTGACGATAGCCGACCTGGTCCTCCCCGACGATGTCGATGCGGCACTCGATCACTTCCGCAGTCTTACCGACGGCGACTCCGCGCCTGTGGAACTCAGGTTCCGTACTCGGTCCGGTGAGGTCAGGTGGTTGACAGTCAGTGCTACCCGGCTTCCGGGAAACCGCTACCTTGGTATTGCCGAGGATATAAGCGAGCGTAAGCGGGATGAGCAGGAACGCGCGATGCTCTTCCATGAGAAGGAACGGCTTCTTCAGGAGGTCCGGCATCGTGTGAAGAACAACATGAGCGCCATGGAAGGGCTTCTGGATCTACAGGCGCGCTCGCTCACCGACCGCAGCGCAGTCGACGCGATCAGGGAGGCGCAGACGCGTTTTCAGAGCCTCGGAGTTCTCTACGAACAGCTGTTCAGAGCAGACACGGCCGACACCGCATCGCTTAACGCGTACGTCTCGACACTCGCCCAGCGGGTCCTGAGCGTCTTCCCACCGATCCCGGGCCTCGAGCTTGTGGTACACGCCAAACCCGACGAATCCGCACGCGGTTCGGATACCGGTGACTGCATACTCGATGCGGCACGCCTGCCGACCATAGGGCTGATCGTCAACGAGCTGATCACCAACGCCATGAAATACGCCTTCCCTCCGTCGGTCGCGCACGGGTTGCTGGAGGTAGAGCTGATATATACCGACGAGCGGGTAGAACTATCGGTGGCCGACAACGGCCCCGGAATCCCGAACTCCGTCGCTTCACAACCGCAGACGGGCTTCGGGCTCGGTATGGTGAACGCACTCGTCGAACAGCTGCACGGCCACATGCGCATCGAGTCGAACGGCGGGGACGCGAGCGGAACCCGCGTCACGTTTTCTTTTCCCCGTTAGCTCGCGGTGTCATCCCTCCCAGCCCCCAGGCCGTTCTCGCCATGCCTTGCGGAAGGTGTGGCCGGGTATTCCAGGCAGGCGCGCCGCCTGTCCGGCATTACCGTCGGTGCGCCTGATAGCCTCGGCGTAGAGGGTTCGCTCGAGGGCTTGGCCTCGTGTATATAGCGCGCGAGAAGGTTCTATCCGGTCCCGGTCTCGCCGCGTATGAGTATGGACACGTCGTAGCGGGCTACCTGCCAGGCCTGCTCGAGAAGAACCGGGAACAGGGGTGATGAGCCGACTATGGGGCGTCCGCCCGCGTTGATCCAGGCGGATGCTTCGACGCTGCCGCTCGGCGCCGGGGCATCATCATCATCACCCTGAAGATTCCGATCGAGTTCCAGCCGGGGCAACACGCTGTTCTCGAAGGCGATCTCCTTGTCTGCATCTGCGGGGTCCCGGGGTCCAGAAGAACCTCGTAGCGTGTGGTCGTCGATGCGCGACTCTGTGTAATGCGAAATACCGTATCGCGAAACCGGGAAGAAACCTCCTCCTAGTCGACGACCGCGAGGATCGTTCGAGGACGGTCTCTACGGTTCGGGCGCGTTCAAGGTAAGAACTGCCGGTGCAGAAGAGCACAACCTGGTCAAAGCGCTCGTGGGTACCTTCCGCATTCGAGTAAGGATCGCGGTTGCCGACAAAGGACAGAAGTGTGCGTGTCACGCCTCCCAGTATGCGCGCCCCCGGCGTTTTCCGCCACAAAATGTAACTCGGGTTCCGGTATACGGTAACTCCGATTTCGATTTCGGCACTGATACTGCGAACGGTCTGATCTCGCAGCCGAAGCGGATGAATGGTAAGTCACTTTACTGCAGCATTTTAGAACGATGATCATGTTGGCCGCATCAACACGGCACGCGTCTTGCTCTACCCATAGCATGCACACACGAAACACAACGGCAGCCACAGCGCTTGGTGCCGGGACAGTCCTTGCAGCAGCAACCCTTGCTTCGTCGTGGAGTTCCGGAGCGTACAGCGTCGTTAACGCGGTCCTGAACCCGGCGACAGCCGGGGTTTTGTCGGTCGCCGCAGCGTGGCTGTTCTTTGTGGCGGCGCGCGGGTACCGGCGGTACCCCTTCCTCGTATCTGCCACAGGCGGGTCTGCGGTGGTGTTTGTGACCCTCGGCATCGGCTTCGCCGCGCGCGGCCCTATGCTCCTGCAGCAGACCGTCGCACTTGCCGCCGGCTACGCCGGACTTGTGGCGGCGGGTGTTTTCATGCGCATGCCGGTGCTCCCGGGGCGGACGGCGGTGCGCGCGGTTGCCGCGGTGCTACTGAGCGGGCTCGTGGCAGCGGCGGTCCTCGGTGCCGTTGGTGGTGAGGACCCCGGTGGAGCGTATACCGTCGACGGGTCGGGGTCTGCGGTGGAGTCGGGTGCACCCGGGGAAGGCGACGTGGACGAAACGGGCGACGCAGAACATGGCGCAGCAGGGGAACACAGCGGAGCGCGCGACACCCCGCCCCGCCTGACCTACGAGGGCGGGATCGGCGAACTCGTGCGGCGTCTTGATCCGCGCTATTACCGCTACCGGGAGGCGCTTGATCCGGTGCTCGAGGAGCTCGCTGGCGATGGTTCGATCACCGCCGACGAGCGCGAACAGCGGATATACGAGCTTAACTCCCGCATACGACAGCTCGAGGAAGAGCTCGCGCGTTTTGACCGTGTCCGCGAGGAGCGTGCGCGCTATGCGCAGGAGGTCGAGCGCATGCGCGTGACCCTTCGCGAGGTGGAGTCACGCGCGACCATAGACATCTCTGACCTGCAGCGCGTGGGTTCCTACCGCGAGGCCGTGAGGCCTGCGGTGCCGCTTGTCAGGGATCTTGCCGCGGGTCTCGCGGGCGAGCATCCCGGAAGCTACTACGCCGACGGCCGATCACCGTACCCGGGCGAAACAGGACTCTTGCAGGTGCTCTCAATTCACCGCTACGTCATGGGCCGCTGGCGCTACGTGAACGACCCGCTGTACATCCGAAGCAACTACCACTCACCGGCGGACCGCACCATTGGCGCCGGGTTCGTTGGTGACTGCGACGACTTTGCCGTGCTCATTGCATCCATGGTCGAAGCGGTGGGAGGCACGGTGCGCATACTGCACGGCACGTGTGAAGGAGGCGCTCACGCATGGGCGGAAGTGCTGCTTGGAAACGCACAGGCGCGTTCCCGGCTGGAACCTGTCCTGCAGCGGGCTTTTCCCGGACGGCGCGTGCAGTTTCTGCAGGCTGATACTCGCGGAAACTACTGGCTGAGCCTCGACTGGGAGGTCGGCCGCTACAGTTGCGGAGACAATCCGGTTTTACAGTACGTCTCGGGAGGATCTCGCACATGACAGGGAACCGTTCCGCTTTGAATCTGCTCTTTCTCGCAGCGGGTGTATTCGGCTTCGTTCTGATCTACGGGGCAAATGGTGAGGCAGGCAGCCCGGAGCTGCTTCGTCCCACGGTGGTGGTTGTGGGATACGCGCTTGTCGTGCGCATAGGTACAAAGCGAATGTCGGATCAGCCACTCGCCGAACACCACATGGATTCGATCTATTTTCTCGGCTTTCTCTTTACGCTGTTCTCGCTGATCGCGCTCTTCGCCGCACTGCAGACGGAAGGCCTCGACGGAGACGCGGACATAGCGTTTGCATTTACCTACATCGGAATATCGGTGGCAACTTCCATTGCAGGGGTACTGTTCCGGAGCATTGTCCGCGGGGCGTGGCTCAAGGACCACCCCGAGCGCAGCGTCGATTCCATAGAAGCATTTCTCGCCGAGCGCGCATCGACGGTCAACGCACTGGCCTCAAAAGAACAGGCCTACATTGCCGCCCTCTCGGCCTTCGTGAATGCGACACAGGACTTTTCGGCAGATCTCAGTCGTGCCCGGCAGACCCTGATTCCGGAGGTGGATGCGCTCGCTCTCGCCATGCAGCGGCAAAACGGAGAAGTGGAACGCGTGTCAACGCTTGCGCAGAGCTTCACCAGTGTATCCGAGGATCTGCACCGCCGCTCCCAGTCGCTGCCGTTCAACGCAGTCGCCGGGGAAATGCATCGCTTCAACTCAGGCGTTTCGGAGCTCAATACCGCGCTTGATTCACTCATTACCCTGCTCGAACGTAAAGTTGAGCGGGTCTCCTGACAGGCCCCACGGAGGACACCCTTGAAACACCGGTCACACACCGAAACGATGCTGTTCAGTCTCTCGGAACTCGCCTTCGTGCTGCTTCTGCTTGCCATCATTGCCGGAGTGGTGATCTTCGGGCAGTGGCGCGCTTCCGAACTGCGAGCTGCCGGGCTCGCAGAGCGGAAGGAGGCGCTCGAGGCGGAGGTCGACTTTCTGCAGGATCAGCTTGAGGAACTCGCTATGGGCAATGTTCCCTGCTGGCGACGTCCCGACGGCACCATACCGTTTTTCATTGGTACGCTTACCGTGCCCGGAGAACAGACCGTCACGGTTCTTCGCCAGGGCGATGACGAAGCCGATGCACGCGTTGTAAACGACGCCGACGGCGACCTTGAGGCAGCGCTGAACACCGCGATACGGCACGAGTTTGCGCAGGACCTGCAATACGCGGCCGAAAACAGATGCTACCTGAGAATCGCGGTGCGGAATCTGACCGACTCCTTCGCGCCCTACCGTCGCGTAGTCGAGGTCGTAAACCGGACCGGGATCGTACCGGTGGGAGAATAGGACGTGAGAAACACCAGGGTCGTGCACAGTACAGCACTGTTCATTCGCTCATGCGCGAGCGGCTGTGCCGCCTGGGCAGGCTACAGCCTCAGATTTCTTGCCGGGGGAAGCTCGACTGCACCTCTCCTGTTCCGGAACCCGGGATTTTTCGGCGCCTGCGTGCGGGCGGAAATTTCGACGCTGAGGCCGCCAGGCATGAGGCCCGGTGCCGTACGGATGTACGGACCGGAGTTCAGGCTTGAAAGGCCTGTCCGCGCGGTCGTAGACCGGACCCTGCTGCGACTTTCCCGCGATTCGGTTGGTCGACTTCAGGATACGCGAGTCCGGAGGCTGCAGGAACGCATTATGAGCCACCTTATCGAAGCAGACTGTGGTATCAGGCTCGACCGGGATCAGGCCGAAGAGCTCTCCCACATTGAATCAGTGGCCTGGGTCCGCGATAATCTGCTCGTGGCAGCAGGGCTCCCGCTCGGGCGTGTGGAAAAAAAACACCAGAGTGGTGGACAGCACCCCTCGGCCGCCCGATGCAGAGTGGTCCTGCCGGCGTTTCTGCACACCCTGCGCGTGCA
>SKXQ01000079.1 GCA_007128315.1 Spirochaetaceae bacterium
GCGCTCGCTTCCGCTCGCGCCGCTGCTCAGGTTCGATTCCCATCCAATAAATAGAAAAGCCCCACTTGAAGTGGGGCTTTTCTATTAGCGAGCGATGGGAATCGAACCCACGTCACCAGCTTGGGAAGCTGGGGTAATAACCATTATACGACGCTCGCGTATGGTACGAAGCGAGGGTAGCCCCGCTCCGCGGTTCTGTCAATCGTATAGTCAGGAAACTCAGTCGGAGGTGACCTGTTGCCGGACCAGGGTTTCGTCGGAGCGGGAGAGGACAAGCGTAGTTCCGTCGGGCACAACGTATGGTATGCCGAGGAGTCCTCCGGGATGGCGGATGGTCGCAATGGTCTCACGGTTTCCGTTCGGGAAAATCGCTTCCAGGGTCAGCTCTACCATCAGAGGGTACTCGGGGAGCGACCGCCTGAGAATGCCGAACACTTCATCGTCGGCGACATTTCCGGGCTCATTCATGGTCAGGTTTACCACGCTGCCAACCTGTACGGTGTTACCTGCTGTCGGGGTCTGGGCGATTACATCGCCGCCGTCGGAGTTTGGTGGTGCCGGTACTGCCTCGAATGCGAATGCGAGACCGAGTTCGCTGAGCTCGGAAATGACGTCCTGATAACTGAGCCCCGAGAACGAGGGAACAACGATCTGCTCAAGTTGGTCACCGCGACTGACCACGAGATTCAGACGAAGCGGGCCGGTAACACTGGTGCCGGGTAGCGGACTCTGCTCGATAACGGTTCCGGCGGGTGCTTCGTCGAAGATACGCTGCACGGTACCGACTTCAATCAGCGGCACACCGGCCCCGGTGAGTGCTCTTACGGCGAGTCGCACGTCATCTATCTGATCTCCAATGAAATCAGGTACCTGATCAAGGACTGCACCTCGACTGACGACAACCTCAATGCGGCGGCCGCTTCGCACGAGAGCTCCCGCGGCTGGCACCTGATCGATGACGTAGCCCCGAAGGCTGGGATCATCCGTGGTGCGAAGCTGTACCAGCGGATAGAGGGCCCGATCCTGCAGTTCAATGAGGGCTACCGGGAGCTCCTGCCCGACCATGTCCGGTACGGTCGTCTGCGCGTCCCCTTCGAGCGTGTGCAGAAACGTCGCGAGGCCTGCAACCGAGAGAAACACGATCATGAAAAGCACGGAGTAGGACATGGTCTTTACATACCGTGTCTCGGGTGTGTCATTCACACTGGGGAAGATATCTCGTAATTTCTGTCCGATTCTGCTCATGTATTCAGTTCTCTTGTGTTCGGAAGACTGTGCCAACCGGCATGTCGACACCGTTCAGGAAGTCCTTCCAGGCAAGGGCTTTTCGTGCCGCCATCTGCAGCCGAAGCATTCCGAGCAGCCCGTCACCGGTTTGTACCAGAATTCCGCGTTCACTGTCCACACCGACCACGGTACCGGGTTCGTCACCGTCGCCACCTGCACGACCGTCTTCGATCGCAACTGGCGTCGCCTCGTGCACACGAAGCCAGGAATCACCGAAGACAGTCCGGGCTCCGGGCCAGGGGTCGTATGCTCGAACCATGCGCTCTATGTGATCGGCGGTGTGGCTCCAGTTGATCCAGGCGTCCCTGCTTTCGAGAAGCCTGCAGTAGCTCGCGTTCGTTTCATCCTGCGAAACAGTGTTCACACGTCCCTGCTGTATGGCCTGGACGGCTTCGCTGACGAGTGCGGCACCTGAGTCAGCACAGTGTCCGGTCAGCGAGCCGGTCGTCTCCGTACCGTCGAGCTCTATGGGCTGCTGCAGGATGATGTCTCCGGCATCCATCTTCTCGGCCAGATACTGCACCGTGATGCCGGTCTGCGCGTCTCCGGCGAGGATCGCTGCAGGTATGGGCGCAGGTCCGCGATACTTTGGCAGCAGACTCGGGTGCAGATTGATGCCGCCGCGGGGAAACAGCGAAAGGAACCGGGGGCCGAAAATTCGTCCGTAGGCGACACACACGAGCAGATCTGGCTCCACTCTCCTGACTGCCGCCCGGGCTTCCTTGTCGAGCCGCCGGGGCTTCAGTACCGGTATATCGTGCGCTTCTGCCTCCAGTGCAACCGGGCTCGGTGTCAGTCGTTTCCCGCGGCCCGAAGGCCGGTCCGGTGCCGTGAGGACCGCCGTAATCAACCCATCCGCAGCGAGCTTTCTGAGGGTCGGCACAGCGAAATCGGGAGTTCCGGCAAACAGAACGTGCATTCCTCAGGCGTCCTTCTGTCGGGCTTTTTCGTAGCGGTCGAGCAGTCTACGACGTCTGCCCGCACGGAGGTGATCAAAGAAGAGCACGCCGTTCAGATGGTCGAGTTCGTGCATGATCACCCGTGCGAGCATTCCGTCTGCTTCAAGGGTGAAAGGTCTTCCCTGCTCATCCCAGGCAGATACGGTGCACGCGTCACTCCGTTTTACGTCGGAGTAGATCCCGGGGATGCTCAGACAGCCCTCCTCGATGGTATTCTGACTGTCACTGGTCGCAGTAATTTCCGGATTGATGAAAATCCGAGCGTCGTCACCGCCGACCTCTGTCACGAATATGCGGGTGAGACGTCCGACCTGAACCGCAGCAAGGCCTATGCCGTGCTCTTCGCGCATGGCCTCCACCATCTCGCGTGCAAGGCCGGCGATGGATCCGTCGATGTTTTTAACCGGCTCGGACTCCTTCCGCAGGAGCTCGTCGGGGTGATACACAAGATTTAACATAACTGCACCGATTATAGGCAGGCGACTCAGAGCAAGGCAACGGGGTCGACGTCGACTTCACGGTACACCGTCGGCGAGGCGGGAACATTCGACAGCAGGACACCGACGCGGTGGTGGGTCTTGTCAAACGTCCGGGTGCGAAACAGAATATGACGGCGATACGAACCGTTAATTATAGACAGGGGACACTCGCTCGGCCCGAGCATCTCGGCATCCGAACCGACCGCACGCTCAGCCTCCCGGGCAAAAGCCTCGGCATCCTGCCGCACCTTGTCGGCCTTTTTGCCTCGAAATACGATGCGAATAAGCCGGGAAAACGGAGGAAACCCGAGGAGCTTTCGCTCGATGAGTTCAGCCCGATACCAGCCTTCGGAGTCGCCCTGAACGGCTGCTTTGACCGCGCTGTGCTGCGGATGGTAGGTCTGCACGAGCACAACTCCATCCGGCAGGTAGCGGCCCGCGCGCCCTGCTACCTGGGTAATCAGGCTGAATGTCCGCTCGGCAGCACGAAAGTCCGGCATGGAAAGACCAACGTCGGCGAGGACTATCCCTACCAGGCCGACCTTTGGAAAGTTCAGGCCTTTCGCAACCATCTGTGTACCGAGGAGCAGGTCATAGTCTCCGGCGTGAAAGCTGTCGAGAACTTCCTTGAGAACGTGCTTCTTCGCGACTACGTCGGTATCGAGTCGTGCAACCCTTAGATCGGGAAAGTGCGACCGGACGTCGTCTTCGACCTGTTCGGTCCCGAAACCACCGTAACCGACATCGAGGCTTCCGCACTCGGGACACACGTGCATGGGCTGCGTATTGTATCCGCAGTAGTGACAGATCATGCGGTTTCTTGATTTGTGGTAGGTCATGCCGACCGAGCAGCGACGGCACGTCATCTGATATCCGCACGATCGACAATGAAAAAAGTGCGAGAATCCTCTGCGATTAAGGAACAGAATCGTCTGTCGACCGGCACTGTGTGTTTCGCGAATGGCTGTCCGTAGCTGTGGTGACAGGATTGCCTTTGAGTCTTTCAGATCGATGATGGAGATCGCGGGTGGTGCGCCTCCGGCGAGCCGACGGGTCAGACGCAGGCGATGAAAATGGGGCGGGGTGCCCTGTGTCATAAGCTGCATTGCCTCTACGCTCGGTGTTGCACTTCCAAAAATCAGACGGGCGCCGTGCCGGCGGGCCCGGTACATGGCGACCTGTCGGGCGTGGTAGCGCGGGGTTGATCCACTCTTGTAGCTGCCTTCGTGTTCCTCGTCCACAATGAACAGACCCGGGTCACGGACCGGAGCGAAAACCGCACTGCGAGCGCCAAGAGCAAAGCGTGCCTCACCGCTGCGCAGCCGCTGCCATTGAGAGAGACGTTCGCTCGGGGTCAGGCGGGAGTGAAGAATCGCAACCTGGTTCTCGAATCGTCTCCGTACCAGCGCTTCAAGCTGATGCGTCAGTGCAATTTCCGGCACCAGATATACGACGCTCCGTCCTTCTGCGAGAGTGTGCTCGGCGGCGCGAAGAAAAACCTCCGTTTTTCCGCTTCCGGTCACGCCATCAACATAGAATCGACCGTCCCGTTCCGTACAGATCTGCGATATTGCGTGCGACTGCTCGTCGCTCAGATCTATCGTAATATCGCTCCCCGGATCGTCGGCGAGCCCGGCGAGAATAGGCTCCTTCTCCCTGCGCCCACCGGGAAGCATTGCACTGAGAGCTTCTCCCGTACTGCACAGATACAGGCGGCTTATCCAGGCGGCCAGATCGATCTGCTCGTCGGCAAAAAGAGGAATCGCATCAATGACCCTCTGTATGTCCCTGATATCGCTTCGCGACGGTGTATCGCGTACGGCCACGACGAATCCGGTCAGGGTACGTCGCCCGAAAGGGGCGACCACGCGCACACCGACGGGACAGGTCATACCGGCGGGCACTGCGTATGTGAAGGGGCCCTCGACCGGAACAGAGAAGACCACATCGACGAAGCCGGTGGCGTGTTCGGTCATTCCGAGATCAGCTCCGGTCACAGATGGCACGCAGCCGCTTGAGATCTTCCCATACAGGGCGCTTCAACGTTTCGTTCCGAAGGACGGCGCTGGGATGATACGTCGCAACCACCGGTACACCACGGTACTGAAAAGCCTGCTTCCGGATCTCTCCCATGCTCGTATCCACTCCGCAGACGATACGGCTGGAAATGCGACCCACCGACAGGATAACCCTGGGCCGAACAAGCGCGATCTGTCGTTCGAGGTACGGGATGCACGCGGCACGCTCGTCCGGCAATGGATCCCGGTTCTGCGGAGGCCGGCACTTCACGATGTTTGTGATGTAAGCGTTGGTTTCGCGGGAGAGATCGACGGCTTCGAGCCATTTATCGAGAAAGGCACCAGCACGTCCCACGAAGGGCTCACCAGTGCGGTCTTCGTCCGCTCCGGGACCTTCGCCGATGACCATGACCAGCGGGTCGAGGACGCCGGCGCCGGGAACGGCCCTGTTTCGCACCGCACTCAATGGACAGTTGTTACACGAGCGTATAGCCGCGACCAGATCAGCCAGCCTGCGTTCCCGCTCTTCGCCGGTAACGACACGGTCGTCGTCAGCTGCCGGGGCGGTTTGTGCCGTGGCTGCTGCATTGTGCTGGCGGGGGTTCCGGCGTCTGTATCCGCTCGCTACGTAGTCTTCGATGAGTTTGTAAAGGTGGTCGTGCGCGGTATCCATGGTGGTCGCTCCTATTCTGCCACGTGCGTGACGGGCCGGACAACGCCTGGCACCCGCCCGGGCGCAAGCATGTTTTCGGATCGGTAGATGACCCGGTGAAAGACCAGCCCCCGGGCCGGTGCGGTCTCACCGGCGAGCGACCGATCACCTGATGCGATCATGCCCTTGAGCACCGATTCGTCAGATCCGGCTTTTTCGAGCGCCAGAATCGTACCAACCACCGAACGCACCATGTGCCACATGAAGCTTCGCGCGGCTATCTCGAAAACAATACAATCACCTTCGGGAAAGAAGGCGGCGTGATCGATGGTTCTCAAACGCCGGTCAGTGGTATCGCGCGAAGAGGCAAAAATGGTGAAATCATGGTACCCGATCAGGCATGAGGCAAGCCGGTTCAGCTTCGCGATGGATGGCACACGCCCGATACGCCAGACGTAGCGGTCTCGCAGAGGATCGCGGGCGGTGCCTGGATGCAGGTAGTAGCGATACACCCGCTGCAGTGCACTGTAACGCGCATGAAACCCTTCAGGCATCTCATCGCTCGTGATCGCCGAAATATCACCTGGGAGCCGTGTATTAAGCGCTACGGCTACCTTGGCAGCCGGGATGCTCCGGTTCTCCAGCAGAAAGCTGATAAACTGCCCGCGAGCGTGTACTCCGGAATCCGTGCGTCCCGCACTCGCAACACGTATGTGTTCCGAAAAGAGCCGTTCGAGCCCCTTCTCTATTTCACCCTGAACGGTACGTCGTTCATTCTGTATCTGATAGCCGGAAAACCCGCTTCCGTCGTACGCGATTCGAACCCCTATCACGCGTGCTTCGACGGCGTCGTGCCCACCGGCTACCGTACCGTTTCCGTCCATGCGAGCGTCACTCTTCTTCCTTCACGCCGAGTTCCCGGGAGATCGCGTCGTATACGTCACGGGCATTGTCGAGAATGGCCGTCGGCTTGTTCTTACTCGCCTTGCCCATGCCAAAGAGTCTGGCCACTGTCCGTTTTGCGCGATCAAGTGCCTGTCTCCGAAAATCATCGTCCGATGTGGGGCCGTATCGATACTCGAGCAGCGCTGATATATACAGAACTCCGTCATAGCCGTAGTTCTTGTCCAGATCGGGTCCGAGGTGCCCGGCATTTCCGATAGACTCGCTTCCATCCTGCTCGCGTTCGACCGCCAGCGCATAGAAAAAGCGCGCTTTCCGGTAAAAGACCGCGGCAAGATAATCATAGTTTTCATTCGGGCTGCTTCTATGCAGATCGTTGCACAGCCATGCAGCCCGCAGGGCACACAGGCCCTGCTTGATGGTCGGAGCCACTTCGGCATCAAAATGATCGTAGCAACTCATGGCAAGGAAGTATGCAGCACACCCGCTGATCAGCGAGCGGGGCGCGGAGAAATCGGGGATGCCGAATACTGGTTTCAGAGCATTCAGGCGATCGTCCGACGACGCCTGAATACGTTCGACGGCTGTGGCCGAAATCGTTTCGAAGTCCTGGGCAAAGGCTGCGTAACCGCATTCCGGACATGCGGTCACGGTATATATGAGTGGATACACCGCGCCGTATTTCTTCGATGCGATGTACTGACGCCTGAGTTCATCGGTAAGGTTCCCGGCGTTCAGTCGTCCCCGCCCCGTCCGAAGCTCCTCCCGATAGATCGATGCCTCGCATGCCGGACAGCTGATCGGTTTCCTGGAAAAGAACGAAATCGTTTCATTGGCCATAGGCTACGCCCCTTCGATTACCACGACTGCCACCGCGTTGTCCCGTTCGTGCGCGAGACTGACGAATACGCTCACACCGCCGCAGGCTTCAAACGCCTGCCGTGCGCGCCCGTGCAGTACCATATCAGGTTTTCCGAGCTCGTCGTTCAGGACCTGGACTTCACGCAGGTTGAAATGCATGAGTCCGGTCCCCAGAGCCTTACCAAAGGCTTCCTTGGCTGCAAATCGCGCGGCCAGACTGAGGACTTTGTCGTGCCCTCGTTCGAAGACCGCAGCGAGTTCATCCGGATGAAAAAACCGTTCAAGAAGCCCCTCATCACCGAGCCAGGCGTCGAGCCGGGAAGTCCGTACAATGTCTATGCCTATTCCCCGGATCATCTACGATTCGCCTTCATTTTCGAAATCCTCGGATACTCCCGTAATCTCCAGGGTTACCTCGGAAGGTGAGACAGCGATGAGACTCACACCGTCGGGAAGGGTAACCTCAAGAGGTACCGTGTATGAACCCGGCTGTGTAATGGCTGCGAGATCCGCTTCGATGCGTATATCCGATATGACAAGCTGCTCCACATCCAGGAGCGGACCTTCGACTTCCACCGCCGGCAGCTCACTCACGCCCGCAAGATTAAGTCCCGGAAACAGTGACCGCATGTCGATCGGAACATCGGTGAACGTCATCCCGACTATACGTGGCTGAAACACCGCACGATACTCGACGGTCGATCCGCCGCGAACCACGATAAACGGATTCGGGGGGCTGATTGTCAGCCTCAGGGTGAAACTGCTCGTGCGACCGGAAAGATCAACCGGTTCGGTGGCAACGGTTTCGCGTCCGTCGACAAAACGCTTCGGACCCTCAACTTCCACTTCTGCCGGAGTTACAAAGGTCTGTACGAGTTCGTAGCCGCGGGCAGGGAATCCGCGTGTTTCCGGAACGACACGGACGGTCTCGGTAACCAGGTCGTCCAGCGTTACGCGTATGCTGTCAGGCTCAACGAACAGATCAAGCGGACCGAGGTCGCGAGCGGATGTTCTGCGTTCCACGAAGACCGGCAACCGGTACTCGCCAGCCACGGTGATATCGGCTGCGCGCACAGTCGCGACAAAATCTGAAGCGGAGATCATCTGCACAACAGATTCGTCACCCCGCACCCGCACGCGGACGGTATCGGGAAGCTCATCAGCAACCGCGAGACTCTCTGCTGTCGCCACTTCCAGTGCTACCGACAGAACCGTTTCATCGAGGCTTATGACCTGATTGAAAAAAAAGAGGAGGACCGCCACTGCGAGCGCGAGGGTCTTGACGGGCCAGTTATTCCAGAGACGATCGACGTATGTGCTAATTCTCAATGCTCACCGCCTCCTCGTCAGGGTCATCATCCGGGATATTCAGAAGGTCCTTCAGTCTTCGCCGTGCTTCATCGACACTCAGGCCGTAGAACAGATTCGCGTCATAGGCGAGCGATATGGCACCGGACTCCTCGCTCACGATGAGCACGACTGCGTCGGTCTCTTCAACGAGACCGAGCGCAGCCCTGTGGCGGGTACCAAAACTCCGACGTATATCGAGCTGCTCTGAAAGCGGCAGAAAACACCCCGCGGCGACAACCCGGTCGTCTGAAATCACGAGTGCCCCGTCGTGCAGAGGCGTATCGTGTCCAAAAACCGTCACGATCAACTGTGATGACAGTTCGGCGTCCAGTCTCGTCCCTGTCTCGATTACGGCTTTCTGCCCTACCGTACGGGAAAACACGACCAGGGCTCCACGCTTACGGTAGGAAAGCACCTCCGCGGCACTAATAACCGACTCGATCTGAAGGGGCCGACGGGTCGTCGCGAGACCAAACAGGCTTCCCTGACCAATGCGTGTGAACACCTTGCGCAACTCCGGTTGAAAGATGATCGCAATACCGATGACGAGGCTCGGAGCAAGGAGGTTCATGATCCACAGTACCGTCTGCAGCTGCAGAAAGAATGAAAGAGCGTACACAAAGACAAGCACCATGGCCCCGCGCAGCAGCTGTATGGCGCGGGTCTGCACAAGGATCTGATACACTTTGTAGATCAGAAATGCGAGGAGAAGTATGTCCACCACGGGCCGCGTTATTCCGAGAATGACTGTCAGTTCAGGCATGCCCGTATGCTCCGTTCCAGATTGCTTTCAGCATGCGCATAGCCGAAACGGTTTCCGCCACATCGTGAACACGAAGGATGGAGACGCCAGCCTGCGCGGCCTGGCAGTGCACCGCAAGACTGCCTGCTCCGCGGTCCTCAGGCGGGACACGGTGTGACTCCGCTTCGTTGTCGGAAAGAATGAACCCGATAAAGCTCTTTCGTGACGCACCGAGCAGAACCGGATAGCCCAGCGTCATGAAGGTCGGGAGTTCACGGAGTATCTGCAGGTTATGCTCCACCGTCTTGCCGAAGCCGATTCCCGGATCGATCATGATTTTCTGACGGCTGATTCCGGCATCGACGAGCTCGCGAGCCCGGTCTTTCAGCCAGCTGAAAATCTCCACCACCACATCCCCGTATGACGGGTTTTTCTGCATGGTCTCGGGTGTGCCCTGCATATGCATGATTACGACGGGCGCACCGCTTTCGACCAGAAGAGGAAGCATATGCTCGTCGTGTCGGAGCGCGGAAATGTCGTTTACCATGTCGGCACCGTGCTTCAGCGCTTCGCGGGCGACCAGAGCATTCCTTGTATCGACGCTGATCGCGATATCCGAGCGTGAACGTACCGCGTCGATAACGGGCACGACCCGGTCAGCTTCGTCCTCCGGAGAAACGCGGACGGCCCCGGGACGAGTGCTTTCGCCGCCGATATCCAGGAGATCGGCCCCTGCCCGTTCCATGGCCATGGCCGTCTCGAGTGCGTCGGCTGCAGATCGTGTCCGACTGCCTGCGTAAAAGCTGTCCGGGGTCGCGTTGATGATCCCCATGACCAGGGGAACCGTATCTGTTTTCAGCGTTCGATTATCTGGAAGAGGAATCTCTACCGCCACTCGTGACCTCCGGAGACAGCAATACCGTCGCAACGTGCTTACCGCAGCGTATCACGCAAGGGGGGTGTGATTCCAGCACGCCTGTTAAGATGCTGTTATTGCCAGTTTCTGATTGACCCGCTGCCTGTGTAACACCGCAGGACGCGTGTTAACACAGCAGCCGGTTCGGGAAGGACGGCGTTATTTGCCTTTCTTCTTGTGGCGGTTCTTGCGCAGTTTCTTCTTGCGCTTGTGCGTCGCTATTTTTTTACGCTTTCGCTTTCGTCCACAGGGCACAAAGCTCTCCTTTCCATCGGTTTCAATGGTGATTCGTGATTGCAATTTCTGAAGACGGACATCATATCGGCCTCTCACGGGCTTGGTCAACGGGGCTACGGGCAGTATTGATCACATCGAACATGCGCTCGCATCCTTCGGCGATGCGCCCGATCTCTTCCGGAGCAATCCCGATGCGTTCGGGTATCAGATGTGCGAAGGTACCCTGCCGCTTCGCGTATCGGCGCGAGTTTCGCTGTATCGTCATACGAACACGCGAGAGGTCGCCGGACTCCCGACCATCAGCCTCGAAAAACTCCCGGTATCCGATAGCCCTGAGCGCCTGTGTTGTCTTTCCGAAGCCGGCTGCCCGGAGACGGTCAACTTCGTCGGGTAAGCCTCTTGCGAACATCTGATCGACGCGCTCATTGATTCTGGCGTAGAGCGTTTCCCGCGGAAGCAGCAGCTCGAAGACGCTGCACGACAGCCCGTCTCTCAAGCGCTCTGGTGCGCGAAAAGCGCTTCTCGGGCGACCGGACACACGATGCACTTCAAGGGCGCGTACTATGCGGTACGCATCGTGAGGGTCGATAGCCCGTGCACCCTCAGGATCGATCGCCTCAAGCTGCGCGTGCATGGCTGCAAGCCCTCGTTCGTCCCGCTGCGACTCGATTTCCGCACGGATATCGGGATCGGATGGTGGTGTTTCGGGCAATCCGCACAGGAGGGCCCGGAGATAGAAAGCGGTCCCGCCGCTGACGACAGGGAGCCTGCCCCGGGCGGCGATGTCATGAATGCAGGTTTCAGACTCGCGCACGAAATCTCCGACGGTGAACTGCTCGTCCGGATCGCGTATGTCTATCAGGTGATGCGGCAGACTGCGCCGCTCATCGGCGGACGGCTTCGCGGTGCCTATGTTCATTCCGCGATACACCTGCATGCTGTCCGCACTGACGATCTCAAACCAGGGTCCGTCTCTGCGGGCGGAGCAAGGCTGGCGGCTTGCGAGTTTCCGGAGTATTTCAGTCTTGCCGGATGCGGTCGGGCCGAAAAGAACGACAAACGGTGGCAGCATGTTCCGGGAAACAGGGGGCTCCACGTCGGGTCTGTTACTCCTCGATCTGATACTGGACTTTATCAGTGAGTATCTGCCGGATGGCAGTCGAGACAACCTTGTCGTTATCTTCATCGAGCTCTTCGTCACCGGTCATGGTGATCTGATAGGCACGTCTGATTGAAGCAACCGTGAGTTTATAGATGTTGTTGTCGTAGTCTGTGAGTTTGTTTAATGGTAATATCATTCTGGATTGTCTCCCGGGAAGCGGACCGAACAGTAAGCCAGTATACAAGACTTATGCCGGGCCTGTAAACAGGACAGATCAGGCCTGCCAGACCCCTGCTTCAAGCAGCTGCTGTGTGGCTGCTGCGGCCCATCCTGCGTTCGCTGCCGGACTCGCAGGACTTGGATGCAGAATGCGAAGTACCCCCGGCTTTCGGTACGCTCCCGACAGACCGTCGCAGACTGCCTGCGCCCGCATCTCGGCGAAGCGTCCTACACCGACGACCCACTCCGGGCGCAGTTGCCCGATAAAATCGGCGAGTGCGGCGTCGCAGGCTTTAAACAGCGGCTCCCGTTCCGTGCGGGGAAGCTTATCGGGGGTCAGATTTCGTCCACCACGATCGAGAAAGAGCAATGGACAGTAGTTGAGTACCATATGATCGGTAAAAAACGCATTGGCAGTACCAAACCGCTCAGCCATGAGTCCCCACAACCGCGTCCCCGACACCTCGCTTCTCGTCGCCTGCATTCCGAGAACCGGCTTCTTTTCGTGTTCCACCGATGGTCGTCCGACCTGATCGCTGATTCTGAGCCAGTCTTTCACGTAGCGTATATCGCCAAACGGGATACCGGTCTGAGCCATACCGAATGGACCCGGATTCATGCCGAGGAACAGAACGCGCTTTGGCGAGGAGGCAAACCGCGTGAGGTAACTCGCGTGCGGAGCCCATGCGTAATCCAGGGTGTTGTAGACAATGGAGACAGGCTCCGCGAACGTAAGATCCCGCATTTTACCGGCAAGCTCGGCTGCAACCGTAAGACAGCTACTCATATGTTCCCGTTTTCGGAGGAGCCTGGTATCGAGAACCGTCGGTGCACTTCCTTCACAATGTGCTCGGCAACAGCCTGGGGCAGAAGATTCGTCGTATCAATGATCAGATCGCAGAAAGCGTAGTCGTCATTGTCTATCCCGTAGAGTCGCAGGTATCGGTCATGGTCGCGTCTGTCGCGCTCCTCGGTTTCCCTGGCGACCTGTTTCAGGTCGCCTCCTTCCCGCTTGTGTATCCGCTCGGAACGCACGTGCTTCGGTGCGGTCAGGTAGACCGTAAGATCGGCGTCTTCAAGAATCCAGATCGCCAGTCGCGACCCGAGCACGCAACTGCCGGCTTCGTGGGCCATCTCCACCTGACGTCTGTCAACATGCAGATCCCAGGACGAGTCCTCCTCTGCAAGCCTGCAGACTTCCTGAAAATCCATATCCTTCTCGTCTGCGATGGTGTGGAAGGTATAGTTGATCATGGGAAAGCCGAGAAGCGCCGCCACGCGCCGGCTCGTCGTGGAGTTACCACACCCGCTTTTTCCGCTGATCGCTATTTTTATAGACTGCTGTTCGTCACTCACTACTCGACATTCCTGAGTTGCTCACGGATATTCTCCAAGGCATTCTTTGCGTCGACCACACAGGAGTTAATCTCCGGTATAATACTTTTCGAACCGATGGTGTTAATCTCACGGCCTATTTCCTGACACAAAAAATCAAGTTTTTTTCCGACAGCGCCTGGCTCACTGAGAAGCTTCCTGCAGGAATCAAGGTGAAAACGCAACCGGTCCAGCTCTTCCTGTATCGAGTATTTGACCAGAAGAACTGCAGTCTCACCCAATATGCGCGAGTCGTCAACGGCATCCGGGACAACTTCCTCAAAACGAGCCCGGATCGTGGTGGTAATGTGGGTTTCAAGCCGTGCCGAGTGCTCAGTCAGACTCGATACCAGCGCATCAATGGCTTGAAGCTGCAGCTCGACCATACCGGCTACAGCATCGCCCTCAGACTGCCTCGCCTCGCAGAAGACCTCAAAGGCGTTCTGCAGGTGTGGCATCAGAAACGCAGCATACTCATCGTGATCGACGCTGCGGTCGATGCTCAGCACGCCTTCCAGACTGAGCACGTCTGATAGTGTAACCGTGTCTTCGATTCCCGCGGTATGAGCAAGCTCCTTCAGCCCGGCAACGTATGTGCGCGCAAGTGTCCTGTCGATGGTGATTTCCGCCGATCCGGCGAGTTCCCGAACCCGCACGGACACCTCAACCCGACCACGGTTGATTCCCTGCGATACGAACTCGCGTATTCCCGGCTCGAGTGGTGAAAGCCTTCCGGGGAGGTTTACGGATACATCGAGATAGCGATTGTTATAGCCCTTTATCTCAACGCTGCCGCTGCGCTCCTCAGACTGAAACTCCCTGTACGCGTATCCGGTCATTCCGGTCATAATGTACCCTCATTTTCCTGTACAAGCCGGGCAAGAAGCCTGCGGCCAAGCTGCCAGTTATCCCCTGCCCCCATAGTGACAAAGACGTCACCCGGTTTCAGGAGCGCACGAACCTCGTCGAGCGCGTGCTCATGCTCGTCGATGTACGTGACCATGTCATGCCTCGCCCGCAGTGCATCCGCGAGCGTTTCGCCGCGTACAGTACCACTGAACGTCTCCCGTGCACTGGCATAGATTTTGTGCAATACAATCAGGTCGGCCTTTGAGAGGGCCTCCGCAAAGTCATCGAGCAGCGCTGCAGTTCGTGAGTAGGTGTGACTCATGAAATCCAGCACGATTCGTCTGCCGGGATAAAAGGCTTTCAGCGCCGTAAGTTCCGCCGCTATTGCGGTGGGATGATGCGCGTAGTCATCGATGAAGGTAATACCGGCAGCATCACCAATCTGCTCACTGCGTCGTGCAAGCCCCTTGAACCTGGCGATCGCGTCGACCGCGGTCCGGAATCGTCCTTCCGAGAGCCCCTCAGGGTTACCGTGCGCGATCAGGATATCGTCGAGCAGGGCGAGCGCACCGGTAACATTCAGGGCATTGTGTGCACCGGGAATCGGAATGCGAACCTCTCCGGTGAAACCGGACAACCGCAGTACAGTGGCTCCAGGTGATGTGGTAACGTCCTGCACCTGAAACCGCCCGTCAGCGGACCGACCGTACAACACGATCCGCAGGTCAGGTCGCTCCGCCGCGATCTGAACGGCCAGTTGAGCCGAACCCGCATCGTCGGCACAGACGACCAGCAATCCCCGTTCGGGCAGGCGGCGGGCGAACTCCAGAAAGGCGTGTGCGATATCTGCACCGTCACGGTAATAGTCCAGATGATCGGCTTCGATGCTCGTCACGAGCATGCGGTCAGGATTAAAGTCGAGAAAGTGCCTCCGATACTCACAGGTCTCGGCGACTATGCCCTGCGTGCCGCCGACCCAGGCTGCACGCCGGTCAAAGTCCGGTACACTGCTGCCGACGATGGTGGTCAGAGGGAGCTCAAAAGCGCGCACAAGCGCCCCGAGCAGGGCCGTCGTCGTCGATTTACCGTGCACACCGGCGACCGCAGTCGCATCCACGCCCCTGGAAAGCATTCCGAGAGCCTCGGTGTAGGTGTACACGGGAATCCCTGCCTCGACCGCGGCACGGATCTCGGGGTGGCTGGCCGGATCGTATGCGGCTGAATAAAAAAGCACCCGTGTTCCGGGGCGAATGTTAGATCCGGAGAAATACTCGACAACGGGGATTTTCAGGTCGCGCAGGATCAGATCCGTGTAGAAGCGTTCCGACGTGTCAGTACCAAATACATCAGCTCCGCGGGACAGCAGCACTTGCGCAAGCGCAACCATTCCTGATCCTTTTATCCCGGTGAGGTGTACCTTTGCTCCGGTAAATGCAGCAAGCTGACTCATATCCGTCGAATTGTAGCAGAAAATATCATTTATCAGTAAGCCTCGATATCCGGTCAACATCGAGCATGAGCGCAAGCCGGCCGTCACCGAGTACGACCGCTCCCGAAACACCTTCGACGCCTTCGTACATCTTCCCCAGCGTCTTTACGACGCTCTGGAAGGTGTCGCGCACGCCGTCGACCACAAGCCCGAGCATGCGGTCTTCGCTGCTCACCATGAGGAGCTGTCGGTGTTCGGCGTGCTCGTGGTCCGGCCCGGAGTCGAGCTGGAAATACTCCCTGAGATCCACGAATGGTACGAGCTGGCCGCGATAGTTAACCAGTTTCTGGTCACCGTAACGCGCAGCGTCATCGAGTTCGATACATTCGATAACGCTTGACATGGTCGCGAGGTAGGACTGGTCGCCGACATCCACAAGCAGACCTTCGACGATGGCAAGCGTCAGCGGTATGCGCAGGTTCATGGTACTGCCTTCACCGGATGCGCTTTCAACGCGAATCGATCCGCCAAGCCCCTCAATGTTCCGCTTGACGACGTCCATACCGACACCACGCCCGCTGACGTTGGTCGCAGTTTCGGTAGTGGAAAACCCGGGGGCGAAGATGAGTTCGTTCAGCTCCGATTCGCTCAACCGGTCGTCGTCGGCGATAAGACCTTGCACCAGCGCTTTCTCGCGGACGGCGTCGGTGTTGATTCCCCGACCGTCGTCCGAGACCTGTATGGCCACGTGTGCTCCCGAATAGAAGGCCTTCATTGTCAGCGTACCCTGCGGATGCTTACCCGCCTTCTGCCGCTCCTGCGGTGTCTCAAGTCCGTGATCGAGGGAGTTGCGAATGATATGCAGGAGAGGATCCTTCAAACGCTCGACCACATTCTTGTCCAGTTCGGTATCGACACCTTCGAGTACCAGCTTCACGTCCTTGTTGAGATCTTTCGCAAGATCACGCACAAGTCGTCTGAAACCGGAAAACAGTACTTCAACAGGAACCATGTGCAGCTGCATCGCGAGATCGCGGGTATCGCGAATAAGGGCTTCAAGGCGCTCTGCGGTCGACAGAATTTCCGGATCACCTGCGGCTGCGGCGAGTCGCTGCAAGGTCGCGTGTTCTGAAACGAACTCGCCGACCAGATTGACCAGAGTATCGAGCTTCTCGGTACGAACCTTGATCGTGCTCGTCGTATCGAGAGACTGGCGCGTTTCGCGACGTTTTCGGATCAGGTCCTGTTCCTTCAGCGCCGCTTCTACCCGTTCCGGCGACACAAATCCCTGTTGCACAAGCGCGTCGCCTATGTAGGACCGCGCGTTGACTGCCGCCTCCAGTTCATCCGCACCGATATCCCCACGCTCGACAAGAATCTCACCGAGTCTCTTGTAATCCAGATCGGTGCTGTCGAGACTCGACTCGTCGATGGCTGTAATGCGAATGTCCCAGATGTCGTCGACAAAGATGAACACGTCGCGTACCGCGTTTTCACCCTTGCTGGTGGTAAGCAGAATGTCCCAGGAAAGAAAGCACTGTTCGGGGTCAAGCTCGCTTAACAGCGGCACCTTGTCGGTGAATCCGACGATCAGCATCTCACCGAGTTCCATGAGTTCGCGAATCAGCAAAATGGGATTGTTTCCTGTCACAAACGCGTCAGACGACGGTGTGAGCTGTATTCGCCAGGTCGTCTCTGTGCCGCCGGTATCGGGAACCTCCGTTTCCCGGATCGAAGCGCGCTGCGGTGCCCCGCCGACTTCAGGATACTCGCGTATCAGTTCCTGAACGATGCGTTCACCTTCGGCGAGGATATCCGCGTCGGGCTCGTGCGTGCCAAGCAGTGCTTCGATCTGGTCACGCGCGGCGAGTCCGAGCTCGATGAGATGCGGTGTCACGACAGCCTTACCGTCCCTGACGATTGCGAACGCGGTCTCAACCATATGAGTAAACTCGCCGAGAGCCGTCAGACCAAGCATGTTACCCGAACCTTTGATCGTATGCATGCTCCGAAACGCGTCGTCGATCATGCCGAGGTCAGCAGGGTCTTCTTCGAGTTGCATGAGTGCGTGTTCGAGTGACACGAGAAGCTCGGCGACTTCCTCGCGAAAGGTTTCGAGCGGATCTACAGAAGCGCTCACGGGACTAATCCTGGCGATCGTATACCGGCGAAGTCACAGATTCTCCGGTAGCGGTCTGCGTGGATACAGCGAAACGTGGTCCCCTGCGCATCGGCGAAACGCGCAGCAGCAATCAGCACCTGTGCACCTGCAAGATCAATGGCGTCTATGCCCGAAAGGTCGACGGTGAGATCCCGGCAGGACGTCACCGATTGCAGGATCTGGTCCCGGAAATCCATGATGTTCGGGAAGGTGAGAGCTCCCTTCAGATGTATGGTCTTAGACTCAGATGTGTCACGCTTTGGCATGGACATCAGAAGTCTGCAGGAGCGGCAACTTTCCTGATGGCCCGCAGAAGCTGATCCTGTTCAAAGGGCTTCGTGAGCCAGCCTGTCGCCCCTGCCCGTTTGCCTTCCTGTTTCTTTTCGGCTTCCGACTCGGTAGTGACCATCAGAATCGGGACAGACCTGTTTACCGTGCCGCCGCGTACGGCTTCGATAAACTCGATTCCGTTCATTTCCGGCATATTGTAGTCGGTGATAACTACCGTAATGTCGTCCGTAAGCCTGGCGACCCCTTCTTTCCCATTCGCTGCCTCGACGACTTCGTAACCACCAGCTTTCAGAATAAGCGTCTCCATCTGACGCATGGAAACAGAGTCATCAACGATCAGTACTTTATCTGCCATATCTACCATTCCTCTTTCGGCTCGTGCGGGTTTGTGTGTAGCTCCCTGTTCCTGTCCGCAGGCGGAAGCGTTACCGTGAACCTGACAAAAGGTTCCGGGCTATCGCCGGTATAGTCAACTCCATTAGCGTTCGATATCCACGCATTCATACGCTTCAGCAGCTTACGGCACACGTACAGTCCGGTACCGTCGCCCCACTCCTCTTCCTCGATCGCTGTCGGAAAGCCTTCTATCGTATAAAACAGGTCAAAAACCAGCTCGGAGTAGTCGTATGGAACGCCCCTGATTCGCTCGCCGGCGGTATCCCGTGCTTTTGTCAGCTTCGGCGTGTTGCGAACGACGATATCGATACCACCGGGTTCCTTTTCACTCGTCTGAGTAAACGCGACAACGCGGCTCCCCTCCGGCGAATACTTGATCGCGTTGACCAGAAGTTCATGGACAATGCGAAACAGGTAGCTTCTGTCCGCCGTAACCGCGCCGTCCGGCACAGCACTCGACTGCAGCACCAGCTTATTCCGTCCGTATCGGGCGGTGAGATCGCCGAGGACCGTTTCCATGTATCCCTCGAGCTCCGGCAGCAGATCACCGAGTTCGTAGCGATCAACATCGAGATCGACACTGTCTACGCGGCTGATAAACGTAATATAGTCGAAAATCTCTTTCTGGCTGACCGCAGAGGTCAGAATGGTGTCAACGAGCCCCTTTGAAACCTTCACATACTCGTCGTCGATGGGCTCCGGCGTCATGCGCAGGAGATCTACCCACATGAACCCGCCGGACTGGTTAATCGTGCGCGACAGCAGGTCGATCATCTGCTCGGTCTGGTGAACGTCTTTTGATGCGTACAAAGCACGCCAGTTCACCAGCTTCTCGTGCTCAAGGCGCAGGAGCTCCCGCTCCTGTTCGGCACGCTCAATCTGCCTGACGTGTTCTTTTTCGCGAAAGGTCTTCTCGATGCGGAACAGTATTTCTTCCCGGACAACCGGTTTATTGATGTAGTCGTCGGCGCCTGCTTTCACGAGTTCAATGGCAGTTCTCGTGTCTTCGTTTGCAGTGAGAAACACCACAGGCACCCCGTCGTCAAGACGCCGAATCGCTGCCATGAACTCATCCCCGTTCATGCCGGGCATGAAGTAATCGCTGAGAACCAGATCATAGTCCTCTGAGGCGAAGGCGTCGACGGCGACCCGGGGATCGTCGATGGTTTTTACCTCGTACCCTTCGTTCCTCAGAAATCGTTCGATGATCGTGAGCGTCGTCCTGTCGTCATCTACGACCAGGATACGATGCGGAGTATCGTGTGTCATTGTAAGCTGATAATAGCGAAAAGGACTCATTACGTCAAAAAGGGCTATTGTTTCCGGAATGCGTGAATAATCAGAGGAAGCGCCTGAGCGGCTACTTCACTGCGCAGTATCGACGGGCCAAGCGAGACAGGCTGAAATCCGCCGGCGATCAACGCGCACCGCTCGCGGTCAGAAAATCCGCGCTCAGGGCCGACCGCTGCAATCCAGTCCCCGGACGCCGCCTCTGCGTGACAGGGAATCGTGGCAGGAGGAACTCCATCCTGGTCTGCCAGAATGCGGAAATGGTCGGATACGTCATCAAGAGCATCGGTGAGACTCCGATAGACCGCGAGGCCAGGCAGGCGGGTATGCCCGCCCTGCTCCGCACCTGCAATGAGCCGATCACGCAGGGCATCACGTTCCCAGATTGAGGCACTCAGGTACGAACGCTCCGTCAGATCAGCCGCACACACCATGATGCGTGCGAGACCCAGGGTCGAAAGATCTTTGACCAGGCGCTTGAACACAATGGGTCGTACCGCACCGAGCAGCAGCGTCCCCCCTATACCGGCGGTATACACGTCTGATTTTTCCGCAGACTCACACGGGGTGAACTCACCAGCCACTCCTTCGCGCGCTATCGACAGTACACGAAATACGCCCGCCGGGCCGTTTACGATACCGGCTCGAACACTGTCACCGATGCCTGACCGGAGAACATCCCGAAGGTGCAGAGCGCGTCGATCGCGCGGACCGAGCGCCACCCGGACTCCCTGCAGTTCTTCGGCTTCGAAGAGCATTCGATTCATGGATACGTCGATTGGGCTATACGATGCCCGATGAGCGATTGAGGTATTGTGCCATCTGCTCGAGCGGCAGGCGATCGGTTCCGAGCAGGCTGTGCAGGAGGCACCCGTCGATAAGAGCGAGAATGATCCAGGATACCGTCGAATACTCGGTTTCATTCGGAAACAGTCGCTTGATCCCTGTCTCGATAACCTCGCGCCAGCGACGGTACTCTTCTGCAAAGCGTGCTCTGAGGCTGGGATTATTTGTGAGCGCTTCCTGAATGAGGTACAGGTGGATCTCTCCCCGGGCCTCAGCAGCGGTAATTGTTTCGAATACAAGCTTCAATATTTTTTCCGGTGGGACATCGCGGGCAGCGTCATCAACCCAGCGCAGAATTTTTCCCGACATGTGCTTCATGTGCCGTTCGGTAATGTCAAAAATGAGGTCGCCTTTTGTCGGGTAATAGTAAAAGAGTGTTCCCTTACTGATGTGTGCCGCCCTCGCAATGTCTGCAAGCGATGTGTTCGCGATGCCTCGCTCGATAATGAGCTTGGCTGCGGTCTGTATGATCCGCTCCCTGTTGTCGCGTGTGCTGTTCCGAACATCCTGCTTCACCCGTCAACCCGCCTGCGTCGACTATAGACCGTCGTCTTCGGAACTGTCAACTTTGTCGGTTGGTGACCGAGAGCGGTATCCCGGCCACCTGCTTTGTGTACAAGCGTTTATACCGACGCGTTCAGAGCCTGCTCTATATCGGCTATGATGTCGTCCTGATGCTCAAGCCCGACTGAAAGGCGTACAAACTCCGGTGACAGCCCCGCTGCACGCTGCTGTTCATCGCTGAGCTGACTGTGTGTGGTACTCGCCGGATGAATTGCCAGGCTCTTTGCATCACCAACATTCGCGAGATGCGAGAAGAGTTCAAGCGAGTTGATGAACTTTTCGCCTGCAGCTTTTCCTCCCTTGATGCCGAATACGACCATGCCCCCGGAACCTCTGGGAAAGTATCGGGATACCCGTTCGGCTGAGGGGTCGTCGAAAAGCCCGGGATACCGAACCCACTCGACGTTCGAATGTGCATGAAGATATTCGGCCACCGCGCGGGCGTTCAGAGAATGACGCTCCATGCGCAGCGACAGTGTCTCGGTGCCCTGAAGAAAAAGCCAGGCGTTGTCGGGCGTGATGGCTGCACCGAGATTTCTCAGCGGAATCAGCCTCATACGCATCGCGAACGCTACCGGACTCAGATCACCGAGATCGTGTGCGAAGCGAACGCCGTTGTAGCTGGCGTCGGGGCGGTTAAAGGTCGTGAACTTCGGGTCGGTCCAGTCAAAAGTCCCGGAATCGACCACAACGCCGCCGATGCCGGTACCGTGACCGCCGATCCACTTCGTAAGACTGTGTACAACCACGTGGGCTCCGTATTCCATGGGCCGAAACAGATACGGGGTCGTGAAGGTGGAATCAACGATCAGTGGCAGATGATACTCTTCGGCCAGCTTCCCCCAGGCCTCAAAGTCCGGCACCGTGAGTGCGGGGTTTCCGACACTCTCGACATACAGGGCGCGCGTCTTTTCGGTGATCTGAGCGCGTACCGCATCGATATCGAGCGGGTCGGCGAATTTGACGGTAACGCCATAGTCTGGAAGGATTGATGCAAACATCGTATAGGTTCCACCGTAGAGATGGCTGCTCGATACGATCTCATCGCCCGCAATGCAGACGTTGATAACAGAATAGAACACAGCGCTGGTCCCCGACGCGAGCGCCAGCGCTGCAGCACCACCTTCGAGCTCCGCGATGCGCCGTTCAAGAACATCCTGCGTGGGATTCATGATGCGTGTGTAGATGTACCCGAGCTCTTTGAGTGCGAACAGGTTGGCCGCATGCTCGGTATCGCGAAAATTGTACGCGGTCGTGCGCGAAATGGACACCGCGCGTCCCGGATCCGGACCTTTTCTGTCCTGCCCTGCGTGTAATGCCCGTGTCTCGAATCGGTAGTCTGCCATAATATATCCCCTTATACGGTCGTTTCTATACGGTCGCTGTTTCTTCGAACAGCCAGGTGCTCAGATATCTTTCACCGGTGTCACAGATAATGGTAACGATGGTCTTGTCCTGCATCTCGGCTCGGGCGGCGAGTTCGCACGCAGCCCACACGTTTGCTCCGGCCGAAACGCCGCTGAAAATCCCCTCTTCCTGCGCAAGACGTCGTGCGGTCCGGGCCGCGTCATCGGTAGTCACCTGTATTACCTCGTCAACGAGGGTGCGATCGAGAATCTCAGGGACGAATCCGGCGCCTATGCCCTGTATGCGATGCGGTCCCGGGCGACCACCGGAAAGCACGGGACTGTCCCCGGGCTCGACGGCAACTGAATACAGCGACGGTTTCCATTCGGTCTTGATCCTGCCGGCGACGCCGGTAATGGTACCTCCGGTGCCGACACCGGCGACAAAGGCATCAACCGCTCCGTTCGTGTCCGTCCAGATCTCATCTGCAGTCGTTTGATGATGGGTGAGCGGGTTCGCCGGGTTTGCAAACTGCCTCATAAGCACCGCCCGGGGATTCTCTGCGACGATCTCCTCGGCGCGTGCGACCGCTCCGGTCATGCCTTCCGGACCGGGCGTCAGTTCCAGATGCGCACCGAAGGCCTGCAGCAGGCGCCGTCGCTCGACGCTCATGGTTTCGGGCATGGTCAGAATGACCTGGTATCCGCGAACCGCACCGACACAGGCTAGTGCGATACCGGTGTTCCCGCTTGTCGCCTCGACGAGGACGGATCCCGTCCCTATGATACCGGCGCGCTCACCGGCCTGCACCATCCCGAGACCAATCCGGTCCTTCACGCTCGAGGTCGGATTCATGGTCTCAAGCTTAACCAGGACCGTTCCCGGCAGCCCCGCGGAAATGCGGTTCAACCTCACTAGTGGCGTAGAACCGATAACCGAGGTCATATCGTCGTGTACGGGCATCGCGGCAGCCTCCTGATCGTGTCACCAACTGGATCATTCCAATTTATTTACTTGACATTGACAGGGAGACTATAACACAGCGCTGTATGCAGTTCAATCCTGAAGAATCGTAAACTCGACACGACGATTCCGGCGTCGGCCTTCCTCGCTTGTGTTCGGTGCCACAGGTTCTTCTCCCCCGACCCCGCGGAATATCAGCTGGTCTCGACTGCGGGCGCCCTGCTGCAGGAGATAGTTTCCGACGGCGGCGGCCCGCGCTTCGCTCAGCCTCTGCCGGCCTTCCGGTGTCCCCGCAAGCGCGGTATGACCGGTAATGAGCAGGTCAGTGTCGGGATACTCCGAAAGCAGATCAATAATGCGATCGAGCTTGTCCATTTCCGAGGGCAGGAGCTGCGCGGATTCCGGCGGGAACTGAATGTCTTCGAGACTGACGGTGATTCCACGATCCGATTCGCGAACGTCAGTATCCGGGATGTTCAGTTCCTGCAGACGCTCTCGAAGACGGTCGAGCACGTCGGTGCGATCGGGGAGATTCGTTTCGACGACGCGGGCTTCCGCGGTACCCTGATAGCTCACAGTGTCGCCGGTACTCAGGGTGTACATGATCTCGTATTCTTCTTCGTAGGAATGAATGCGTCCTCGCAGTCGATCCCAGTAATGTCGCTGACTGGAGAAACCCGAAATCGCGACAGGGTGCATGCCCTCGAGGGTGCGGGGAAAGCGATGGAACATGCTGTAACGCACTGACAGGACATCCATCGTTCTGCCTTCGACCTCCTCAACGCCCAGGTACTGGTACACAACGGGAATGCGAAACTCGAACCGTTCGTTGATCTGGAAGCTCTCCGACAGGTCGTGCACTTCGGTACCACTGTTGCTCCAGGCAGTGCCCGGAACAATGGGATACTCCGGAAACACCGGCACATCACGAACCATGGGCCGCACGAAATCGCGCGGAACGTCCATGAATCCGAGCTCATTCTGCCGGTACTCGGTCTCAAAACTGCGCGACAGCTGAAACACTTCGTCTGCCTGCATGTTTTCCTCGGATACATCGTACGCGACCCGCAGACGGCCGATACCTTCGCCGAGGTCGAAGACCTCGACCGATATGCGGTTCAGAATTTCCGCGCTGTGAGAGAAACGCTCGTTAATGTATACATCCTGATCGACCACACTCAGGATGCGATACTGTTCACCGTCTATAAACAGGAAGCGAAACAGCTGCTCATCCTGGGCTGACACATCTTCAGACACGCCGGAGACGAGCAGAAAGGCGGCAGTCATGACACGAAGCAGAGCGGATCTGAAGACGAGCTTTTTCATAGTACTACAGAGTCTATCGCGCTTTTCTTGACAAAGGCATGCCGAGTAGCTATCGTTTCGACAAATTCCATAAAATTAAGGAACCGGAGTAACGGCGCTTGAGCAGGATACGATAGTGGGGTTGAAACATTCCGATGAAAACTCAGGCAGATCCGCGGATTCCGGCAACAGGCGGAAACGGCACAGTACGCTCTGGCCTCTGGAGCGCTTTGTGCATGCACACAGTCACCGTTCGCGTGACATCGTTATCGAGACCGGTTCGGATACAGGCCATCCGCATTTCCTTCTGATTCCTGCGCTTACGCGCGTCCGACGGAAGCAGAAAGGTATCCGGGCACTTGTTATTGCGGCTTCGAACGACAGGGTTCGAGCCGTGGGAGACGGACAGTCCCGCTTTGAAGGGCACTTCGGCGACGGCATTCGCGTTGCAGTTCTGGACTCAGGTGATGCCACCCGCAAGGAAGCTGAGGTTCTCAGCAACAATCCAGGCGTTGTCATCGCGACGGGATCCCGTATCATCGATCATCTCAGACGGGAGAACATCAGTCTCTCCGAGGTGCATACCGTTGTCGTGGATGAGCCCGAACGGGATGACGCGAGTTCTTTTAACCTGGACCTGCAGTTCATTCTGTCGAAGATAACGAACCATCCGCATATTGCCACCTTTACCCCACATCTCCACGAAGAGATGGACACCGTTTTATCGTTACTCCGGCGTCCTCGTGTCATCGAGCAGGAAACCTGGCAACAGTCAGGCCACAGCCGCTCGCACACACGAAAGGAGCCACACATGAGCAGGAAGGACAGCAACACGAAACTGCCGGCAGAAGCGCAGATTCAGGACCGTATCGCAGAGATACTCAGACTCATTCATGAGGAAGCAGACCCGGACGAGCTGAACTTTCTCAGGAAGATGGTGCGAAAGCACGTTCCATTCTTCAGTCGCGGATACTTCGCAGCGTATCTTCTGCGGGGCAGCACCGCAAAAGGCGAACGGAAAACCACGACAAAAAAAGAGGGAGATTTTTCGAGCGTATTCATTGGTGTCGGGAAGAATCGCCGGGTATTTCCCCGTGACCTGATTCAGCTCTTCGGGAGCGTCGACTCGGTAACTGCCGAGGATATAGGCGAAATCAAGATTCTCGATAACTACAGTTTCGCCGAGATAACCTCGTCCAAGGCAGACGAGGTTATTGCGAAGCTTGACGGGACCGAGTACCGGGGGCGAAAGCTCAACGTGAATTTCGCGAAACGCCGCGACTGATCGTTCGCAATCCTGACCGCGTTCTCAGACCGAGGCCACGCGAATACCGCGCCCGGCCTCGGCGGATGCAGCAGCCCGGACAAGCTCCACGGTCTCATCCCAGCCTATGCAGGCATCGGTTATGGAGACCCCCGGTTTCAGTTCGCTGGATAAGGGCTGACTGCCTGGTTCCAGGTTACTCTCGAGCATGCAGCCTCTGACGACAGTACTTCCATCGTGTCGTTGACGGAGAATGCTCCGCAGCACGACGCGCTGCCGGCTGTGGTTCTTGCGGCTGTTTCCATGACTGCAGTCAACGACCACAGCCTCCGGTAACGAAGCCGCCCTGAGGACGACAGCGGCCTCATCAACGTCTTCTTCGTGGTAGTTCGGTCCGCCCCGTCCGCCCCTCAGTATCAGATGGCACGCGGCGTTTCCAGCCGTCCGGAGTACGCAGGTCCGGCCCTCCTGGTCGATTCCGATGAAACTGTGTGCCTGAGAACTGGATGCCATGGCATTAACCGCAACGTCGAGACTGCCTTCGGTACCATTCTTGAAGCCGACCGGCATCGACAGACCACTTGCCATTTCACGGTGCGTCTGACTCTCAGTCGTTCTCGCCCCGATACTTGCCCAGCTGATAAAGTCCGACAGGTACTGAGGAACAATGGGGTCAAGCACCTCCGTCCCGGCCGGTACTCCCATATCGCTTATGTCCCGCAGGAGCTCACGTGCGAGGCGAAGGCCCGTGTGAATGTCGTAACTTCCGTCGAGATGGGGGTCGAGGATGAGACCTCGCCATCCGAGCCTGGTTCGGGGTTTCTCGAAATAGACGCGCATGACAATGAGGATCTCACCGGCAACTTCCTCGCGCAGGCGTGCCAGACGTTCGGCGTACACCCGTGCTGAATCGGGATCGTGAACCGAGCAGGGGCCGACTATCATGAGGAGGCGCGAGTCCCTGCCGGAGATCACTGCCTCGATCTCGTTCCGTGCGTCAGCGACGACCTGTTCCTGACGGGTACTCAGCGGTATGTCTGATTTCAGCTGTCGCGGGGGCACGAGCGTCTGCTGCTCTCGTATGCGTATATCATCGGTGCGGGACATGGTCACCGATTATACCGGGGTCGCTGTTCGCTGACTACGCCCGTCGCAGCGGCATGGTCATACAGCGCGGTCCGCCGCCACCACGGGCGAGTTCCACGCCCGGCAGTGCAATAGCGACGTTCTGTGATCCCGCCCGGAGATGATCGTACACATCCGCCGGTATCACCTCATAGTCGTGCCGCGACAGCTCGTCGAGCGTATAGCGATTACAGTCGTATACGATCACTTTACCCGGAGCAATCGCAAACGAGTTCGTTCCGCTGAGCCACTGCTCCCGGACCTGATGGTTTGTGTCGTGTCCACCGCAATACACCGGTTGCAGATCGAGTCCGGCCTCGGCTATGGCGTCGAGAAGCTGGCCGGCGTCACGTACGCGCGTCTGTCCGTCCGATTCGACATCGAGACGCACGCAGCGGACCGCATCGCGGCCGACGACCAGCGGTGCGTGTACCAGGGCCCGCTCTTCATCGATCTGGGTGAAAATCATGTCCAGATGAATGGCAGAACGGTCATCCGGCAGAAGACACGCGATAACCGTAAAGGGCTGGTGGTGGCGTACAGCCATTGCCCGCCCCAGCTGATCAAGAGCCTCGGCGGACGTTCTGCGGCTGATACCCGCTGCGATCAGATCTTCCCGCAGCACGATTATGTCACCACCTTCAATACGTCCCGCGAAGCGGTCGCTGTCGAGAATGAGTTCCTGCCCTTCGTGCAGCCACTCGAATATCGTGCGCATGATACACGACTCCCGGTGCCTGATGCCGTGTGCCATAGAGCCGGATATCGCAGAGTCGTGCACAACAAAGCCCGCGTCGCGCATGAAATACTGATTCGGCAGCGGGGGCAGATCCCAGCCACGAGGCTCAAGCCACGAAGCGAGACTGTCCCGGCGGAGAGGCAGGCCAATGACGAGAATCCCGGCGAGTTCAGACGGGAGCAGCTCGTCAAGCTCCCCGCGACGTCCGGCAGCAGGTGCTTCCCGACAGACCGCATCCAGCAGCTTTTTCCGTGCAGCCTCGTTTTCCAGGGCTCGCACCAGAAGATCGGAGAGCTCGAAGCACTCGCAGATCGATCCGAGGACGCCTGATAAAACCTGGTGCTCCCGTTGCACAACCGACATGGGGACAATGTCGTTGTACAGGAGCTCCTCGGCCCGAGACGGAGTCATACGCTCGATCTCAAGACCGGGGGTATGTACCACCACAGCTTCGAGCGGGGCGATTTCGGAAGTTATCTGCATCGTTTCGGGTATGCTCATGACCCGCCTATCATACTTCATTCGGAGATACGTGGCTATTTTGACCCTCGTACGACGGACGTGCTATATCTGTGCGGGTTATGGATGAATCAAGAGTCAGACACATACTGCAGCAGAACGCGGGGACCCCTTGCACGATCCGGGGCTGGGTCCGTACCTGCCGACAGGCCAAGAACGTCTCGTTTATCGAGTTGAACGACGGGTCCTGTCTGTCAAATCTTCAGGTTGTGTGCGACGCGAACACGAGCATCGCAGACGCTGAGAAGGCAGCACTGCAGACCGGAGCCAGCGTCGAAGCGCGGGGTATGCTCACCGAAAGCCCCGGGGGCAAGCAGTCGGTAGAACTCCTTGCAACCTCGCTTCGCGTCATCGGAGGCGCACCTGCGGACAGCTATCCGCTTCAGAAGAAGCGTCACAGTTTTGAGTTTCTGCGCGAGATCGCCCACCTCAGGCCGCGAACCAACACCTTCGGTGCTGTCTCCCGGGTGCGAAACGTGCTGGCTGCTCAGATACACTCGTTTTTCCAGAAGCATGACTTTCTATGGATACACACACCTGTTATTACCTCGCTCGACGGCGAAGGCGCGGGAAACCTGTTTCAGGTCACCACGCTTGATCCTGCGGCCGTGCCGAAACGGGACGATGGAACGGTCGACTACCGGAAAGACTTTTTCGAGAAGCCGTCCTTTCTCACGGTAACGGGGCAACTGAACGTTGAAGCCTTCGCAAGCTCTCACGAGCGGGTGTATACGTTCGGGCCGACCTTCCGTGCCGAGAACTCCAACACCAGCCGGCATCTTGCCGAGTTCTGGATGGTGGAACCCGAGCTTGCATTCTGTGACATAGACGGCAACATGGATCTCGCTGAAGATTTTCTGAAGACGACCCTCTCGGGCCTGCTCAGGGATTCCGAAGAGGATATGGCCTTCTTTGACCTCAGAATCAGGCCGGGACTGCTCGATATGCTGAAAGGCGTCATCGAGAAGCCCTTCATGCGTATTACCTACACCGAGGCCATCGCAGAGCTTGAAAAATCCGGTAAAAGCTTCGAGTTTCCGATTCAGTGGGGCTCAGATCTGCAGAGCGAACACGAACGCTTTCTTACCGAGGAACTCTACCAGTCACCGGTGGTCGTAACCGGCTACCCCGCCGAAATCAAGGCCTTCTACATGAAGCAGAACGAGGCCGGCGGAACCGGGCGCAGAACCGTTCGCGCCATGGATGTGCTTGTTCCCGGGCTCGGTGAGATAATCGGTGGCAGCGAACGCGAGGACCGCTATGATGTACTCGCCGCCCGCATGGATGAGCTCGGTCTTGACCGGGAGATGTACGGCTGGTATCTCGATCTCAGGAAGTTCGGGTCCGTCCCGCACTCGGGCTTCGGTCTCGGATTCGAGCGCATGCTCATGTACGTCACGGGCATGCAGAATATACGGGACGTCATCCCCTTCCCGCGGACAGTCGGGAATCTCAGATACTAGGCCTCCGGGATCAGTTCGCCGATGGCGCGTGCCGCGGGGTGCTCCGGTGAGAGCCCGCGCGCCGCTTCGATCAGAAGACGCGCCCGATCCTTCTCGCCGTCGTTGAGGCTCCTCGCGGCTCGCGTGGCCAGATCACGAACCGTCATATCGAGCTGACGCTGCTGTACCCTGTCCAGGCCTGCGGCCTCGTAGACCGACGCCTGGGCTTCGTACGCAAGAACAAGACGCGGCGTGCGCCGGGAGTTCCCTTCGGCAGGCTTCAGGATCCAGTCAGGATCATCCGTCGTCTTTTCGGTCACGATGTCACCGGCATTCCGATCCGCCTCACGAATTTCTCCGAGGGCCTCGGCGAAAGAAACCTCGGGAATGTCGTTCGGGGAATTGTACAGCAGGTCTTCGTGCATGGCGTGGATCCAGCGCGTGCGAATGCCGGTCAGTACCTGTGGGTCCGGGGTGCCGTCGCTGTACCCCATGCGCGCAAGTTCGGAGCGGGCAAAGCCCTCGAAATCGACTCCCGCCGGGACGAGAACGGGTTCTCCCGCCTGAAGCCTTCTGAGCATGCGACGGACACGCCGGAACCATGGGGACTCGCGTATCATCCCCCGCAATACGGCCGCCGTCTCCCGATCCGGCCTGAGCTTTCCCTGCGGTTCCATGATGAAAATGAGCAGCGGAAGTACCTCTGACTCCGGTCGCGCGAGAATCATCCCGAGGAGCTTCCGGTAGCGCTCCTGCAGACCCTCATCGGGTTCTCCGGAACCTTCGCCCGCCTCGTCGCTACGGAACAGCCCTCCGGCAATGCGCAGTGCGCGCGCGGGATGTATGGCAAACAGCACATCAAGGAAGCGGATCATGCGGTCGTCGAGCACGTACTCACCTTCGACTGATCTCATGATCCACGCCTCCGCGGCAGGTCCGGACTGCTTGAGAGCCTCCCAGACGGCGTCTTCGTCGGTCAGGATCGCGCGCACGGTCATAAACTCCGCTTCGGCGAGCGACACCGGTGTACCGGGCAACGTTCGGGATAAGGCCCGGGCGGCAGGCGTGCCGGAAAGAGGAGATCCGGTGCCGGATGTCGGCCGCTGCGTCATGTAGTCACGCAGGGCTCCTGCCATTGCGATGGGATTGTCGTCGTCGCGTCGAAGCAGCTCCTCGCGCCCGGCCGACGCGTCTGCGAGCGCCGCAAGCAGCGGTGCGTGGAGCAGACCGCAGAACACGGCAGACACCGACGGATCAAGCAGCGCATCGCGCACTATGGCGACCTGGTCCCGATCAGCGGCCGGTATTTCGGGCCACGCTTCGGTGAGGTCCGCTGCCGCGCGGGCGCGGACGGCGTCGGATATAAGCCGGTCGGCACCCGCGCTCACCGGTCGACCGTGCACCCGCGCCGCACGCCAGAAGTCTTCAAAGGCGACGTCCTGCCCGAACTCACCCGCCTGTGACAGCGCATGAAACTCGGCGACCAGAGGCTCGGCCGGGTCGGCGGATATCTCGGCCGCGCGCGTAAGATACCGGGAAAACGGGGCGGAGTCGAGCAGAAGCTCGAGGCGTTGCCGTTCCTGATTCTGTGCCTGTGTACCTGAATCACTCATTGCTGTTGTCCTTGTGCTGATGACCGGGCCAGGAGTCGTGTCAGCTCCCGGTCGAATGTTGCGGCGAATGCTGCGCGCTCGGGCCTTCCAAACTGATCGTTTGAAGACAGGACCGCTCCGGACTCCCTGAGGTCCTTCATGTAGTCGCGTACGCTCAGACGCTCGCCTATGTTCTCGTGAGTGTACCGTGTGCCTCGGTCATTCATGACACACACCTCGCGCTCCACGATTTTCGCTGCAAGAGGAATGTCCCGGGTGACGACCAGATCTTCCTGCGACACGGCAGCCAGAATGTGTGCATCAGCGTCGTCGCTGATCACACTCTCACGGTAACAGCCTTTTGGCAGTGGTATGTTCCTGTTCGCGACGAAACGCGCCGTCACACCCGTGCGCTCCGCTGCCCTGCAGATGATCTCACGCACCCTCTTCGGGCAGCTGTCCGCGTCTACCCAGATAATCATGCCGACTCAACCGCGCAGCTCGCCACAAGCGCCTGTGAGGGCTGTCGTTCACTGGATGAAGCGAGGATGATTCGCGCGTTGCTGCCACCGACGAAGGCGCTTTCTCCCTGGGACAGCCGTAGTGAATCAACCCCGACGAGGATGTTCCCCCGGGTGCAGAGCACAATTGCGGGGCAGCCGCCGGTCGACAGTTCGGTCTGTTGCGCGTGCAGGTCAAGCTGCAGAAGCCTGAAATCGGGGACCGGACAGGGGTACTCGAGAACGCCAGCCTCGTTGTCCACGGGTGCGACTCGCGCAGGCGCCGCTGAACCGAAGTCAACGATCTCAAGCAGTTCCGCTACGTTCATGAACTTGGGTGTCAGTCCGGCACGGAGCACGTTATCGCAGTTTGCCATGACCTCAAAGCCGAAGCCACGCAGATACGCGTGTACGAGCCCTGCGCCCTGATACAAGGCTTCCCCCGCTTCGAGGCGCACTATATTCAGGAACAGAGGCGCGAGGATGCCCGGATCGAGTCCGTACTGCCGCTGCAGCTCGCGTACCCAGGCAAACCTGACCGCGTCGGTCACGATCCCCTGTTTACGGTACAGATCTTCAGGATCCTCCTCGGGCAGATCGAGACGGGATACTGCCGACGCAAGATCCGTTGCGGTCATGGCGAGTACTTCGCGGAGTATACCGCGGGTGTCAGTCGCCCGGATCTGCGTCTGCGCGAGTGCGACCGCGCTCTCAGCGGGATCACGAAACCCGCTCATGGCCCAGAACGGCCCGGCTGCGAGCATGAGCTCGGGCTTGTGGTTTCTGTCCTTGTACGTGCGTTCGGGAGCGTCGAGGGCAATTCCCTGTGCGTTCTCCCGCTCGTATCCGCGTCTCGCCTGCTCGCGGCTCGGGTGAACCTGTATGCTCAGGGCCTTACCGGCCGCAAGCAGCTTGAACAGAAACGGAAGCTCGGTCGCGCCTGTCGCCGCTGCACGACCGAGCGCTTCATCCGGGCGCGAGGCGATCAGGTCGACGAGGCTCGCCCCGGCGTCGGCCCCATCTGCCGCGATACTCGACCCGGCGGGGTGAGCGCCCATCCAGAGTTCGGCGACAGGTGATCCGTCAGGTCGTTGACCGAGGAACCGCGGGATGGAATCAACGTCCCCCCAGTCGTAGGTTTTCAGCTGGTTCGTGAGTTTCAGTATCATAGGGAATATGGAGAAATCCGTACTCGCTGCTATCGGGCAGCCGTCTCGACGACGAGCCAGAAGTCCTCTTTGGCTCCCATCATTTCCACGAAGGGTAGATACCACTCTACCCGGCGGCCTTCCCAGGTCGGCTGGAGATGCTCCGGAGCCCCTTCCACACGGGCCGTGCGAACGCGCGCAGGCATTTCCAGCGCAAAGGAGAATCCGTTGTCGGCGAAGAGAAAGCCCATGAATTCGAGCATTTCGTCCATCTCGGGATCGGGTTCTTCGGCGCTGTCTGCCTCGATGCGTCTTCGCAGCAGGAAGCTGCCGTCGCCGCGTCGCTCGAAGGAAAACGAATCGTCGTCCCCGGCCAGGTTCGGAGCTTCCGCAACGTTGTCGTAGCGAACCCGTATCTCCTGCACCTGGTACAGTTCTTCTTCACCATACATGTTCCGGTTCGGTCTGACGAAGCTGTCCCGGGACAGAACCGTGATGCCCTCCCCGACAAAATCGTCGAAGAAGTCCGAAGTGATTGACCCGTCCATGCCCCCCATTGCGCCGTCCATTTCCGAGAACTCGAGCGACACTGCCATTGCAACCCGGTGTTCGGCGCTGCCGTCGGCCCGAATAACAAGCTCTTCCTCGTAGTCTATGCAAGCCGCGAACACCATGATCACGAGCCCGAAAACCGCCAGCAGCTTCTTCATTGCCTGCCTCCTTGTAGCCTCAACATTGTACGGAGCGACCGGTCTAAAAGCTACCCCCGCCGAGACTCAGAGAGAGATTCACGCTTATGATCGGCCGGGTGTCCGGGAAGACAGGGTTCGTGGAGAGCAGACCGTCGCTGGGGATCCGCGTTGCGGGATTCGCAAATTCGCTGCCAGGACGTCCGAAGTTCAGCGCCGTTGTCGCCGAAAGGTTCATGCGGTCGGTAAAGCGATAGCTGAAACCAGGTGAGACGAATCCCGACCAGTCAGTCATGTTGATAATGCCGAACACGGTTACACCGAAGCGCGAGCCGGCGATATCGGTGAGCCCAGTCGTCAACGCGGCGTAGTGCCGGCCGGCGGTAAGCGGTGCAATGTCGCTGAAGGCAAGGGTCGGATCGTCGGGTGACACGAGGCTTATAAGGTCGTCGGGTTCAGGCACGGTGCCGGCGAGTGCGGCCGCCGCTGCCTGCTGGAACAGAACCGCCGTCGCAATCTGCAATACGGTCTCGTCGCGCCCGGGGAGCGTGTTCGTCGCGTAGCCCTCACCGTTATACAGGTACTGCCCGGCGAAGAGCAGATTGCCGAGTCCTTCGATGTCGTCCAGGCGCCGGAATCCGATGGTCGCGCCAGGAAAAAGACCGTCGTCCCTCCTGACGGTGCGAAACGGGGGATCGTCGTCGCCCCCCCGTGCCTCGAGATAGGTTCGTTCGGACCCCCACGCGAGCACCCCTTCAGCAAACACGTCGAACGCGCCGACCCCTCGTCGAAGCGTCAGGATGCCTCGTGGTGGTCTCCTGCGCTGGTACCAGCCCGCAACGCCGAGCTCGGTTTCGCCGATCTCGAATAGCAGCTGTGGCGCGATCGCGAGGTCGCGTGGCTCGGCATTATCGGGAACGACCAGATACAGGTTTGCCGTGTTCGAGCCGAAGGGTATGCGTGTTCTGAGGCTGACCGGGCCTTCAATGTCGCCGTCGGGGTTCTGAGGGTCAATCGCGGTCAGATTCAGCACGTCCGCCGGGCTGAAGAGAAACCCCACGCCCCAGCTGATGGTGTGCTTGCCGAAGCGGAAGAACACCCGCTCATCCCAGTTAAAGTCAGCAAACAGCTCGAACACGGAAAGCTCAATCGTCGGGCTCCCGCCCGCGGGGGCATCGTCGTCGGTGTCCGGGGCGTCGGGAAGTCCCCCCGGGAACAGGGGGTCTCCATCGCCATTCACGAGAAGCTCTCCGAGCGCCGCAAGGTCGTTTTCGCCCAGGGCAATGCCGTCAAGACCCGCGGGGGCTGTGGTTCCATCGGCGCTCGCGCGTATCTGAAACGATCCGAGCACCCGGTAGTCGCGGGACGGTCTCGCGTCGAAACGCAGATCGGCACCTACACCCGGAGTCAAGCTTGCGGCATCCGGTTCGCCCACGCCTTCGCCCCAGGGATCGAGCCAGGTCCACGCCGCTCCCAGCGATCCGAGAAAGCGGCCGCTCCACACGACGGCGTCGGAGACCAGCGGATCATCAGCCGGATCAGCAAAGGGGTCGAAGTCCTCGTCGACGTCGTCGAACATGTCGTCGTCCTCGAACAGCGACGCGAAGGGATCGTCCTCGTCGAAATCCTGTGCCCAGGCTCCCGTCAGGAGCACACAAGAGAGCAGGAGCCCGATGAACAGCAGTTTAGCGGCTGACGCGTTCAAGGTAATCACGGGTAAAAACTCCGTCGGGAATGGGCGCTACACTCGGGTCACGAAGCGTGATCTGTGTGCGCTCGCCATCGTTTATGCCATCGACAATAAGGATCTGCGTCGGCACTGCCTGCCCTCCGACATTCGCGTATCGGGGAAACAGCAGAGTGCGCAGGAGCCTGCCCGAGACGCTGTAGTTCTCTTCGCGCAGCACAACCGGCCGGTCGGTTCTGACCCAGAGTCTGATACGGTCATAGTCCACGCCTGTACCAGTCGCTTCAAGATCGAGAATATAGGTGTCAAAACTGCCAAGCCGCCCGAGCTCCCAGTCGGTCACACGATAGTCCTGCGAAAGATTACCCCGGACAAGGTCCCGGTTCTGTGCGTCGGTACCCTGTATCGAGTCCCGCAGAGTCGTGCGCTCGAAGCGGCGGCTTTCCGGGTCGTAGAAGTACACCGTGTCTCCGGTCTGCAGGTACCCCTGCCCGCGCTGAATCTGCGGCTGCAGAATGATGAGGACAAACTGGTCGCTTCGATCACGCCTGAACAGACGCGCCTGTGTCACGGAATCATCCTGACCCGGTACCTGAGACACAATCGTGTATACGCCGGAGAAATCACGGTCTCCGAACTGGCCGAGCTGGTCAACCTCTCGAAGCATGGTGTCAAAGTCAGGAGTGTCGGCGCCGAGTACCGGGACCAGAAACAGCAGCCCGAGCACAACTGACGCCCTGCGGGCGGTGCGGTGAAAAAACATGAAGTCCTCCTTAGTTGGTACTTCGCAGCGCTTCGACCGGCGGCAGCTCTGATGCACGCCGCGCAGGAAACCACGCGGCGGACACGGTGAACAGAACCACAAGAGTCATATGCAGCAGGCTCTGCCCGGGCCGGACCCTGAAGGTAAAATACCCGTCTTTCAGAAGCACGAATATCGGCGTATCAAGGCCAATGTAGAATTGCGACAGGACAGCCATGAGCGCGGCCGCGGCAAGGAGCCCGGCTAGGACTCCGAGTACCGCAAGCATGAGGGCTTCAGCAAGGAACAGCGCGAGCACCTGTGCCTTCTGCATGCCGAGGGCGCGCATCGTTCCGATTTCGCGGATGCGTTCGAACATGACCATACGAAAGGTATTGGTGATCCCTATCATGGTTATACCGAGCAGGACCACCAGCACCACAACACTGACCTGATTCAGAACAACGACGATCTGCTGCGCATCGGAGACGATTTCGTTGAGCGTGTACAGCCGGTACCGCACGCCTTCCCATTCTTCGGTTCGTGCCTGATCGAAGAGTGCTGAGATAGGGTTGGTGTCGGCGTCCTCAGGACTTCGCTCGAACACATCGAGCGTCGCCGCCATCTCCTCGAAAATGCGATCGGCTGACTCGTCAATCTCGGTCAGGGTCGACAGGAGCAATCCGAGCTGGCGGTACTCCTGCGCGTCGATCTGCAGGAGCTCGTTAATGTAGCTGCGATCCGCGTAGGCAGTGAGGCCCGCTACAAAGCCGGGATCAAAGGATATCCCCGAAATGCGGAACTCCCCGACGTTCTGCTGGCCGTTAATCGTTCGCAGACGTACGAGTACGGGGTCTCCGACTTCGAGCCGGAGCAGGTTGGCGGTTGGTCGACCGACAATGAGACCGTTTCCGTTGCGAACGCCGTCGAAGCTTCCTTCTTCGAGGACGATGCGCTCGGTAAGCGCTGACTCGACGCTCCAGTCCGCCCCGACGATCTGCTGCGATGCGGTACGGCCGCCGAAAACCAGCGTTCCCCGAACATCACTGCGTCGGGTCAGGAAGCGTGCGTTCACGCCTGAACGTTCTATCGCCGCGAGAAGTGCTTCATCATCCCTGATGATCTGAATCTCTCCGCGGTCTTCGTCCCGCTCTACACCTTCTATGAAAATGTGACCGGCGAGGAGCTGCCCGAAGTTCTCGGTCACGTTCTCCAGAAAGCTGCCGGCGAAGCCGTTGATAACCGTGACGACCATCACACCAAAGGCAATGGCACCCGAAAGCAGAACGGTCCTGCGTTTCTGTCGCGAGAGATTTCGCAATGCCGTCCGTAACAGGGTACCCATCAGTCTACCTTCATTGCCCTGACCGGCTGTACGCGAAGCGCCACCATTACAGGGTATATATGTGCCAGAATGGCAACCGATGCCACAATACCGACAGACCCGAGAAGTGAAACCCACGACACCACCGGACGCAACTCAGGTCCGGCAAACAGCACCTCGAGAAAAGTGCTCGTAGCGGGTATGCCGATCAGATACAGGACACCTGTAATGAGGCTCCCGAGCCCCATTCCAATAAGCCCGAACACGCCGGTGATGACTAGACTTTCGGTGAAAAACAGTCGCCACACGAATACCTTGCCCGCTCCCAGGGCGCGCATGGTGCCGATCTCGGCGGTCCGCTCCATGACGGAGATCACCAGTGTGTTCATGATCACTATAGCAGCGACAACACCAACAATAATTATGGCAACATTAAAAACGATGCGGACTATGTCAGCGGTGGTCGCGAAGGGTCCGGCCGCCTGTTCCCAGTCCCAGGCCCGCGCGGCAATGCCTTCATCCTCGAGAAAGGCGTTGATGCGGGAGACAACGGCAGGCACAGCAGCGGTGCGGTCAAGACGGAGGAGCAGGAAGTTCCACGGCCCGCTGTCCGCGCCTCCCGCGGCTGCCAGCGCCGCGTCGGCGATTTCTGCAGGTTCCGCATCTGCTTCCTGATCGTCGTCGAAAATCGCATCCCAATCCTCGCGGAACTCGCCTGGATCATCGTCGAACACAAAGTCGTCGAAGCCGTCGTCAGCGAACAGGAGGTCAAAGTCCTCAGCGTCGAGCAGTGTCCGCTCCTCATCTCGAAGGACGATCTCGCTTCCTGCTCCGGTGCTCAGACCGGTCAGTGACCGGATCGTTTCCGCATCCACGAAATTGATGAACTCGCTTCCCACCGCTTCACCGCTCGTCGGTTCGTAGATCCCGACAAGTGGTACGAGCCGGATACGGAACCCGCCAGCACCAAAACTTGAGATCGCTATGCGGTCTCCGACCCGAACATCGCCCCGTTCGGGTTCGACACCGTCTCTCTCCGCCCGGCGTGCTATAGCCTCGACGAGTGCCTCGGCCCGCTGAACGCTCATGAGCATGGCGCGCTCTCCGGGTTCGGGTAATCGACCCTCGACGACCCGCGCACTCTGAAACATGTCGAAGTACGTCTCCGCGTCGATTCCGAACAGCAGGCCGAAGGTGCGTCCTTCTACGTCATCCAGGCCGAACTGGCCGAATGTGGTGAGCTGCGGAGTGACCTGCACGACCGGATCAAGACCCAGCGAGAACTCGCGGATTGCGGCGACCGACGGCAGTACAGGGGTTTCCTCCACACCACCGGGTGACTGCACGCCGAACAGCGAGATGTCGCCCCGGCTCAGGCCGGTGATCATGACGTGTCCGGTGTAGTTGTTTATGAACGCCCGCTCGATACCGAGCCGGGCCGTCTCCATGAAACTGTTTCCAACTATGAGGACGATAACCCCGAGCGAAATGATGCTGCCGACTATGATGGTTTTCGCCCTGTGTTGTGCGAGATTTCGTATCGCCAGGCGTGTAATGGAAAACATGACTGAAGAGAATGTACTGATTCAGTCCGGCAATCGGATACAGTGAACGGCGTCGTCACCCGCAACTTCGACCAGTTCGTCGGCAAAGGATGGATGGCAGGTCAGCATGACGATCTGTTGTCTGCCAGAAATTTCACGCATGGCCTCACAGACACCACGCCTGCGGACCGGATCAAGATGAACCAGCGGATCGTCGAGGAGAAGGAGTCCGCCTCCGTCAGGATACAGCTCTTCGAGTACCGCCATTCGCCAGGCCAGGGCGAAGGTCTCCTTTGTCCCGTGAGACAGCAGACTCAGCGCCAGCTCGTTCCCGTCCACCCGGGTCGACTGCGGAATGTCACGGGAAAGGTCGACGTCAGAATAGCGTTCCTGCGTCATGATGCCGAGCAGACGCAGAAAGCGGGTCTGCAGCCCGTCGTAGGTCCGTCTGTCGACCTCGGCGACAACCTCGCGTGTTGTCCGCTGCAGGCGCTCAAGCGCCTCCGCTTCTCTCCGGACCCGGGCAAACGTGTCTTCGTGGCGCGAAAGATCACGCTCGAGCTCTTCGGCGGAACGCTCCGGGGCGTCACGCTCAAGTCGAAGCATCGCCTCCCTCGCTTCCGAACAGGAACGCACCAGACGCTCACGGTCGGACTCGAGGGACCGCAGACGATCGAAGAACGATACGCTGTCGGTGCAGTCGTCCGGAAGGCTGGCGAGGGTTTCGAGTTTCGCCGTGGCATTCTTCCGATCCGACTGCACCTCCACGAGAGCCTCAACGACATGCTCGTGGGTCTCGAACTCCGCCTCCCACGCGCTGAGCTGTACGCGAGCCTGCTCAAGCTGCAGTTTCGTCTCTACGAGGCGGGCCTCGAGATCGAGCTGTTCCTGCTGTAAGAGGTCCGGATCGCGTGGAGCGGATTGACTCGCCGTCGACTCGGTTTCCGTCGGCCTGAGCTCATCCAGCTGCTCCTTCAACGTCGAAAGATCACCGTCTTCGGATGCCTGCGTCAGCCGCGCAAGCAGTTCCTCGAGCTGCCGGGATGCGGCCTGTGCGTGCTCGCGCTTCTGTTCTGCTTCCGCCACCGATGCGACAGCCGAAGCTTCGAAAAGCGCCTTCAACTGTGTCGTCGCGTCGTCACGGGTGCGCACTGCTTCTTCTATTTCGCCCTCTCCGGACTCAACGACTATGTTCAGATCACCGGTCACGATCTCGGCTCGGCCACTGACAGTGTGCACCGACGGCTCGCCACTGCGAAGGACCATGTCTTCCCCGCTGACAATGACTGTTCCATCGACCTGCGAGGTGAGCGTCACGGTCAGTCGTTCGGCATCTATGCGTGCTCCGGCCTGCGCCGCACGCTGCTCACAGCGCCGCATTTTCTGTATGGTCTCCGCGTCGGGCGCCTGCACGGCAGAAGCCTCCGATCGCGCCTGCAAGACTGCCGCTTCGAGTTCTTCGAGCCGGTTCACCTTCTTCTCGATCACCACCCGATCCCGTTGTGTGAGTGCCGCGACCTTCTCTTCCTCCAGCGCTTTCTTCTGCACAACAAGGCGTTTAAGTTCGTTGTCGAGCGTCCTCGCCCGTTCCCCGGTCAGCGGCCAGGTCCGGTTTACCTCCTTGAGTCGCTCGTGCTCCGCGGAAAGTCGCGAAAGTTCATGCTCGCAGCTGAGGCGCTCCTGTATGTCCGATTCAATTGGTTTCAACCGCGCGTAGTCGACGTCGTTCGCCGAAAGAGCGGCCTGCATCCGTGCGAGCGAAACCTGTGCTTCGGCGGCAGCCTGCTCGTAGTCTCGCGATTCCTTCAGCGCAAGCCGGGTCTCTTCGAGCGCATAGTACGCGGCGAGTACCAGACCGACATTCTTCGTGTAGGGATTGTGTATACCCCGGTTGTTTTTCGGGTACGAAGCCTGTACATCCCAGTTTGCGTAGTATCGTTCAAGCTCTTCGTCGAGTTCTCGACTGAAGGCATCCACCGACACTCCGGCTGTCTCCATGAGTGATGATCGGAGCGCCGACGAGAGCGAGTCGCGGACGGAAACAGCGTCACTGAGCATCAGACGTTCAAAGAGTCGGGATGAACCGTCCTGATCGGCGCTCAGAAGCCAGTCGGTTGTGGCCTTTCCGACCGGGAACCATGTATCGATCACATCCTGTACGGCGTCGGTATCGGTGAACTCAGCCCGGTCGGTCACAACGCGGGCCGATCCTCCGGACCGTTGCCAGGCTTTGGTCAGACTGCCGTCTGTGTGTTCGAGCGATACCCTGATTACATCGCCTCCCGATGCGGGCATGAACGGGCCGAGAACGTCAGTAAAGCGTCTGGGCGTCAACCGTGCCGGGGTCTGTACGACGTGACGCAAGGCCTGGAAAACGGTGGACTTGCCCGCCTCGTTCGGACCGAGAACCACATTGAGTCCGGATCGAAAGGTCAGATCGCGATCGACACTGCCGGCGAAGGGATGGAGTTTCAGCGACAGGATGGTCATGAGTTTCTGACCTGTTCAAGAAGGCGGAACGCCTGATCCATCGCTTCATGATCACCATCGTTGGAGAGACGCTTCAGCAGCTCCGCGGGGAATGAGGCAGCCGGATAATGATCGCAGATCGTATCGGCGGTAATGCGGGTGTGGAGTTCCGATTCGTCGACTTCGAGAAGCAGCAGCCGTTCACGAAGCTCGTCGCGGAGCGTCTGATAGCGCGTCCGAAAGTCCGGATCGATCCGACCATGAACGCGAAGACGGACAAGGGTCTTCGCAGCATCGCTGTGGCCGGGAATGTCGGCCAGAAGTTCATCGGCCGGCACACCGGTAATCGTGCGTTCATGGTGCTCAAATCGATACTGTCCGGTCGCGATGAATCTGCTCGCCAACTGCGTCCGCCGGTTCCCGGGTCGAGGCTCTTCGCTCGAATCGGCCTCCGGGTGCATGAGCGTATGCAGAAATACCCCCCCACAGCGTGTATAGTCAAGTCCGTCGGGTTCGGGAGTTCCGGGATTGTATACGCGTATCCCCGGATCAGGCACCTCCGGCCAGGGGACGTGGGTGTGTCCGAGAAGCCAGACATCCACCCCGGTGGCGTCGAGGTCTTCGCGCGTCATGGGATAGTACTGCAGTTTAGGATCCGGCGACACGCCGACAAGACTCCCGTGCGCGACTCCCAGCTGGAAACGCCCCGGGCGACGCGTCGCCGGCAGATCGGCGGGCAGGACGTGTTTCGCTGAGGTCTTGGCTGTACAGGGTGCCGCCCAGACATCGCAGGGAAGCCCGTAGTCATCGAGCGGGTACGGTCGTGTTTCAGCGAGCAGCAGCACATGCTCCCCGGCTGCCCTGCAGAAATCGCTCCAGAGCGGGCTCTCAGCGGTGAAGTAGTCGTGGTTCCCCGGAAGCACCAGAACACAGGCACCTGAAAAGCCCGACAGACTCTCGCAGACCCGTTCAACATCTGTTTTCGGTATACGCGTGCGGTCAAACAGATCACCGGCGAGCACCAGAATATCAGCCGATGCCTCGGAGGCCGCCTCGACAACACGGTCGACGATCTCGAAACGAGCTGCCGATAAGGGCTGTGACGCCTCGCCGTGCGACGAAAAGCGCAGACCAACGTGCACATCGGCAGTGTGCAGAACAGTGAGGGAATTCATTGCAGGAAATACTACACAGTTGACCGGCTTCAATCCAGAGTGTAAGTATGATGCGCCATGGAGACCTGCGGATGATCGTCATGAAGTTCGGCGGCAGTTCGATCGCCGACGCGGAAAAAGTGCACCGCGCAGTCAGACTCGTTGCGGAAGCTCGTGAACGCCGACCGGTCGTCGTCGTTTCGGCTCACGGTAAAACGACAGACCAGCTGCTTGAGTCAGCAAGACGTGCGAGCTTCGGCACCATCGACACGTCGGTCATTACCGCGTATCACCAGACCCTGCTGTCGGAACTCGACCTCGAACCCACGCTGTGCGATGACCTCTTCGACAGACTGCAGGGATTCATCCGCGGAGTGAGCCTGATCCGCGAACTGACGCCCCGCACCATAGACCAGATACTCGCCTTCGGTGAGCAGTGTTCAACCCGTATCGTCGCAGCCTGCATGCGGTCGCAGGGACTCCCCGGGGTAGCGGTAAACAGCTTTGAGATCGGGCTGGAAACGGATTCCCGTCACGGGGCCGCAACGCCACTGCCCGGCATTGATGCATCGCTCGCATCGCATCTGCGGAAAGTCGAGGGTATCGCGGTGGTGACCGGGTTCCTTGGCAAGGATGCCGCGGGAAGCATAACCACGCTCGGCCGATCCGGATCGGACTATACCGCATCGATCGTCGGGGCCGCCTTGGGAGTCGAGGAGATACAGATCTGGACCGATGTATCCGGGGTCATGACCTGTGATCCTTCGGTCGATCCGCGGGCGCGGAGTCTGGCGCGTCTCTCCTTCGAGGAAGCGAGCGAACTCGCGTACTACGGAGCAGAGGTTCTGCATCCGGCAACCCTTGTCCCGGCAATCCGGAAAGGAATACCGGTCCGGGTGCTGAACACCATGCATCCATCGGATTCCGGCAGCATCATTCTCCCTGAAAGCGCACTTACAGAGGCATCCGCCAAGTCGGTCGTGTACAAAGAGGATGTCTGCCTGATCACCATCGCCTCGGCCCGCCTGATGTCAGCAGTTGAGATCCTGTCACGAGCCTTCGGGATCCTTTCCGACTCGGGTATTGGCGTGCATATGGCGACGACTTCGGAAGCAACCGTCTCGCTGGTAACAGACCGCGACTACGATGAGCACATCCTGTCCCAGGCCATGAACAGACTCGCAGAGCTTGGAACGGCGCAAATCTATCGGGAACAGGCGATCGTATGTGTTATCGGTGAGGAACTCAAAGGCAAGGTCCGCATACTCGAAGAGATATTCGCCGTGCTCGGCTCGAACGGAATCAAAGCCCGCATGGTCTCGCAAAGCGCGACGGAAATCAACATCGCGGTGCTCATTCGCAACGCGGAGATCGCTACGGCTGTGACGTCGCTGCACGAGCTGATTCTCGCGGTACCTCAGAGTTTCCGTGGCGAGCGCCGGTAGATCTGCTCGACGACGTAACCACCGAGATCGAAAACCGGGGCGTTACAACGGTCGATAATGCCGGTATCGCTCGTAGCAATCACCTCGGCTCCGCTATCGTCCGCCGCTATACAGGCATCCACCGACCGGTTTGTTTCAAAGGACACCTGAACGGACGAATCATCAGATTCCCAATCGCCGCGTTGCCGCCACAGTGCCTCAAGCTCAGCCCGCTGGTCGCCGCTGTAGGGAAGCTGTTCGTCGAGAAGAACTCGCACTACCGGGAGTTCAAGGCTTGCAATGACCTCGCACAGTTCGACGGCCAGGCGGCTGAAACGCTCGTCGTGCGGCAGCCGCGACGATGTGCCGCCTATGTCGCGTATGAACCCGTCGGTCGCGAGGACGATCGGCCGCCCCGCCCGGCAGTTCCACAAGGTAAAGAGCACGTTGTGGCCGTCTACGAGCAGCTCGCCAGGACGACCCGATGCCTGAGCCTGAGCACATCGCTGCGTGCACTGTATGCGGGTCAGCCGCCGTTGCATGCGCAGCCCGGATGCTGAAGTGCTGAATACACCGCGCTGCAGCATACCCCGATAGTCGCGGGTCAGACGGTAGCGATCTCCAACAAGCTGCAGTACCTGCTTGTCGGGATAACCGCGATCGAGCAGTACGCGGTAGTCCTGGATGGCACGGCGAAGCGTGGCCGCTGCAAACAGGGATGCGGTTGGACCAGGATCTGAGGATCTGCTCATAGTGATGAAAGGGCTGCGGATCGTTTGACGCCGGTCGGCAGCATGGCCCCTCCGTTGACGCGACACACAAGCATGCCCTCGGCGTCGGTAAGAAACTCCAGGGAATCAGGCTCTTCGGGGATCTCGAGCACACCCTGCACGGTTCGAACAACCGTCCGCCGGTCCGGATCAAGCGACACCGCAGTCGGAATACCCCGTCGACTCACGTCGTTGTCCTCGACCGACTCGCGACGACCCGCCGCAAAATACGTGCAGGTCTCTTCTATACCGATGCAGCTGTTGCGACCGTCCCACGGCGCCTGGTGCCGCCCGCCGTTTTCAACCCAGAACACCGTTGCCGGCAGAACCGAGGCGTCCTTCACGGAAAACCAGAGATAGTGCTCATCGCGATTGTACGCAGCCGACCATGCGATACGCTTTTCGGGTTCATCGGGCGGAGTCCGGTACACTGCGTAGAGGTCGATAAAACCGGGCCGGGCTGGAAAAAGGGAACCATCGGCATCCGCTGCCCCTTTCCACCGTGTCGGTATGCGATTGAGCGAGTCAAACGGGATACCCGGCTCCAGCGCGTGGTACTCACCGCCGGCAGCCGGTTCGACGAAGGAAGGATCGGTCGCCCCGTATTCGAACGGATCCGTAAAAATCCGCCAGATTGCGTCACCCGAGCCCCCACGGAGCGTCGCGTGATGTCCAAGTGGATAGCGCCCCGAGAAGCCGCAAATCACGTGTTCGGTTCGAATGACAGTGTGCTGTTCGCTGAAATGGAGGTTCTTGGTAATCGAACCGGTACACGCGTGATAGTCAATCCCCAGCGAAAGCGTCTGTACATCGTCGTGAGACGCGCGTTCCAGCAGCCTCCACGTCGCGTATGCCGATTCTCCGTGCGGCTGATGATCCTCGGAACCGATCGCATTGTCCGCCCCGAAGGGAAGACAGAAAAAATCGCCGCGAAGGGGACCGAGAACAGCAGGTTCAAACGCGCGATTTTCCGCGTACCACGGAGCAATGTAGTAGGGTTCAACCGTACGGCCGGACGGAAGCCTGAACACCACCGGTGCCATCATCCCACCCTGTTCGGTAACCCACGCCTGTATGGTATTTGTTTCCACCATCCAGGATGCCTGACCCATTTTCTGCTCATTGATACCCATGCTCGAACGCTGCTCCGATATCGAAGTTTCGTCAAGTCTGCGCTACACTGTTGAGCATGGAACAGCTTCCGCATGTGCTCATTCTCGCAATCATATCACAGATAAGCTGCCAGACCTGGAAGGCGCTTGCCTCGAGTGTACGGAACCGTCGTATCGATCTCGCTCCGCTTTTTCGCTTCGGAGGTTTTCCGAGCGGGCACGCAGCATTCACCGCCTCTGTCACGGTCGGCACAGGAATCGTCTCCGGCTTCGGCTCGGCGGTGTTTGCAGTAAGCTTCGTGTTCACGATAATCATTCTGCATGACGCCGTCCGGGTCCGTGGTACCGTCGAGCAGCTGGGGACAGCCTACAACGAGGACCGTCGCACCCGGGGGATGGAACCCCTGCCTCTGCTCTACGGACACAGTGTCGGTGAAATCGTCGCGGGCGTTGCCGTCGGGAGTCTCGTAGCCACTATTGGCGCGGGACTGTTACTTTAGGTTCTGGAAATCGCACGGAATTGACCCGCAACCCGGCTTTCGTATAGCGTGCCCGTCAGTGGACAAGACACCGCTGCTGGCCGAGATCGAAGGAGCAGCCTCCCGTTATCTTGAGGTGTACTTCGGAGAGCGC
>SKXQ01000063.1 GCA_007128315.1 Spirochaetaceae bacterium
ACTTCTCGGTGACGTTACGTTTATTCATGAAACACTCCGCTCGCTCGATAAAAGCCTGCGCGAAAACGTCTATCTGATCCGCAGAACGGAGTACATGAGAAGTCTGTTGCGTACCGTACAGAACTACGTCGAGTTCCTGGATACTCTGAAGACGTCCGAGTCCGCATTTGCAAAAGATCTCTCTGCACACACGCAACGTTTCGAGCGGTACCGCGAAGAGCAACGGTCGGTCGCGGCCGAGTTACAGCGGGCTCTGCAGGGCGCCGCGGCACCGTCCGGTGAGACCGAAGAGATCATCAGTACCGATGAGTACCGCTTTCTGTTCGAGGATCAGGCAGCAGAGTAAGCACGCCCGCTCCATCAATCTGGAAACCGGACTTCCCGGCATTTGGACATACGCGCACGACATCAGTACAATTGCCGCGGGGAGTACCAGACTGTAATGAAAAAAATCCGAAAAACAAAGATTATCGGCACCCTCGGTCCGGCGGTTGATGACGATGCGAAAATACGCGGCCTGATCACGTCCGGGCTCAACATATGCCGACTGAATTTTTCGCACGGTTCACACGACGAACATCTCGGACGCATGCAGAGGGCGCGAAAAGCGTCTGCAGAGCTGGAAATTCCCGTAGCGTTCATGCTCGACACAAAAGGACCTGAAATCAGGACTGGTGCAGTCAAGGATGAAGGCACCCTCGAGCTCCATCACGGAAACCGCATTATTCTGACAACAGACACAGTCGCGGGCACCGAAGAACGTCTTTCCATCTCTTATGCCGAGCTACCCGACGACGTCTCACCGGGTATGCATATTTTCGTTGCTGACGGTCTCATTGATCTTGAAGTCGAAGAAGTCCGGGACACCGAAATCGTCTGCATGGTTCGAAACGGCGGCCTCATCGGATCGCGAAAGAATGTCAATGTCCCCGGCGTTCGCACGAGACTGCCTGCAATGACGAAGAAGGATATCGACGATATTCTGTTCGGCTTGCACGAAAAAGTAGACTTTATTGCAGCCAGTTTTATTCGCAAGGCGGAAAATGTGCAGGAGATCAAGAACCTCCTGCACGATCACAAATCGGAAATCCGGGTCATCGCGAAGATCGAGGATGAAGAAGGCCTCGAAAACATCGAGGACATCATCCGTGTATCGGACGGCATAATGATTGCCAGGGGTGATCTGGGCGTACAGCTTTCTACAGAGCTCATTCCCATGGCGCAGAAACGGATCATCCACCTCTGCAACACAATGAACAAGCCGGTCATTGTTGCAACACAGATGCTCGATTCGATGATACACAACCCGAAACCGACGCGGGCAGAAACGACGGACGTTGCCAACGCGATTTTTGACGGTGCCGACTGCGTCATGCTCTCAGGCGAAACCGCCGGTGGCCGGTATCCGGTAGAAAGCGTCGCAATGCTCGACAAGATTGCACGCGCGGTGGAAGAATCCGAAGAATACCGCAAAGAATGCCAGGAGCATTTTTATGCCCGAAGAAATGATACCAGTGATATGGGCCATGCGATCGCACGGGCCGCGTACGTGGTCGCAGATGAGGTAGGCGCATCGGCGATTATCGCGCCGAGCCTTCGGGGCAACAGTCCTCGAGTCCTGAGTCAGTTCCGACCACAGCAGGATATCATCGCGGTAACCGTCAGCGATCGCGTGCAGAGACAGCTTCTGATCCACTGGGGTGTGACACCAATCAAGACCGAGTTCGCAAACGACAGCGACGCCATGATACAGAACGCCATACGTGTCAGTCTTGCGTCGGGCTACGTCGGCCGACTCGACCGGGTTGTGACTGCCGCCGGCATTCCGGTTAACAGCCCGATCATGATGAACACGGTGAAGGTTCATTTTCTCGGAAACATCCTGAACAGGGGCCAGTTCGGGTGCGGAAAACTCGGCTCCGGCCGCATTGTTAAATGCGAGGATGCACATTCGGCGCGCAGGAGACTTCGACTCGACGGTGGAGAAATCATGCTTACCCGCGGCTTTACGAAAGAACACCTCCCCCTTCTTGAAGGACTTGCCGGTGTTATCGTGGAGAATGAAACACCGTTGAGCCCGGAGGATATACAGAGCGCCAATCCGGACATCGTGTTCATCGGTGAGGTCCCGGATGCGTATACGACATTCGAAGAGAACTTCTACGTCAGTCTCGACGGCGAAGAACTGCTGATATACGAGGGCATCATAACCGGGGAGTAAGCTCGATCCTACGGTTTCGTAGTTCGGCTATCCGTATATTTCGTACGCGTAGGCCTTGCCGTTTTTACAACAAAATTGTAGTATTCGGAATCATCTGCGTACCAGCATAGGAGCCTCCATGGTAGACAACGCACACCCGGAATTTGCGTCCGCATCCACCAGGGACAGAGTTGAAGAGCTCCGACTTCTGTTCAGTATAAGCCAGATTCTCGACCAGAGCCTCGATATAAAACAGACGCTTCAGCCGGTCCTCGATGCAGTAGTCGACGGGCTCGGAATGAGCCGAGGCGCAATCACTCTCCTGAACCGCCAGACCGGTGAGATAATTACCGAAGCAGCTTTTGGCCTGACCGAGTCGCAGCGCCAGCGCGGCAGATACATGGTCGGCGAAGGTATAACCGGAAAGGTCGTGCAGACCGGGAAACCCATGGTTATACCGGATATCGGTCAGGAATCCTCTTTTCTCGACCGAACCGGCGCCCGGCAGGCTGTAGACGAGGCGCCGACAAGCTTTATCTGCGTTCCGGTCAAGATCGGAAACGAAACGATCGGAACCTTCAGCGTCGACAGAACCGCCGCACAGCAGGATCTGCTTGAAGAGGATGTACGCCTTCTCTCCATTGTATCCTCGCTCATCGCCCAGGCTGTGAAACTTCGGCAGACAGTAATGGAGGAGAAACGTTTTCTCGAGGAAGAGAACACGCGTCTGCAGGAAGAGCTTCGGGAGCGCTTCAGGCCTTCAAACATCATAGGCTCGAGTAACGCAATGCAGGCGGTGTTCGACATGATCGCACAGGTATCGAAGAGCGAGGCGACCGTGCTGATTCGGGGAGAGAGCGGAACAGGAAAGGAACTCGTCGCACAGGCGATACATTTCAACAGTCATCGCAGTAAGAAGCCTTTCATCAAGGTTAACTGCGCGGCGCTTCCCGAAACCGTTATAGAAAGCGAGTTGTTCGGACACGAAAAAGGCGCATTTACCGGGGCAATCTCAACACGAAAAGGCCGCTTCGAGCTTGCCAATGGAGGCACGATCTTTCTCGACGAGATTGGCGACCTTTCAGCAACGACGCAGGTAAAGCTGTTGCGTGTGCTGCAGGAAAAGGAGTTCGAACGAGTCGGTGGAAATGAGACAATACGAACGAATGTCCGTATTATCACAGCAACGAACAAAAACCTCGAAGAGGATATCGGCACGGGCGACTTTCGCGAAGACCTCTACTATCGCCTGAACGTCTTTCCCATTCATCTTCCACCGCTGCGGGAACGTAAAAGCGACGTCCTCCTGCTCGCCGACCACTTTATCGAGAAGTACTCACAACAGAACCACACGAGTATACGACGCATCTCCACCCCTGCTATCGACCTGCTCATGAACTACCACTGGCCAGGCAACGTCCGCGAACTGGAAAACTGTATCGAGCGCGCCGTGCTGCTCAGCGTCGACGAGGTGATTCACAGCCACCATCTGCCGCCGTCGCTCCAGAGCGCGGAGAGCACCGATACACGCCTGCACAGCTCACTCCAGGAAGCACTGGACAATCTTGAGCGAGAGCTCCTTCTTGACTCCCTGAAGAGCACCAAGGGAAACATGGCCAGAGCCGCGAGGCTCCTCGGTGTAACTGAGCGCGTCATGGGACTTCGCGTGCAGAAGCACGAGATCGACCCTCGACACTACCGCTCATAGTCGGCTCACACCCGCGCTGCTTCCCACAACAGCGGCGTTCCTCGCTCGATCGAATACAACAACACGTTATCGTGTATATCTTCTGTTTTACCTACATATTTGTCGTTTCGATACCTTAATCATACATATACGTATCTTTTTGAGCCTATATACAGTTGTTATGCAATACGCCTCCGTGAAGACAACGATCAACGCATTTTTTGTAAGTGCTACATAACTCTTTATTCAATATTGATTTAACCCCCTTTGATCACCACCGTATCGAACAGGATTATGCGGATTTCACAAACTTGGCACGTTTCGTGCTGTATAAATATAGAAATACTATTGTTACCACTGCACAAGTGGAGGAGGATTCGCGTAATGCACAAACGCGCAGTTGTACTGTTGGTGCTACTGGGTCTCCTGGTCGGCGGCGGAGCCGCTTTTGGCCAGTTTGGTGATCCGGTAGAAGTGAGTGTCGAGAACATGACCATGTTCCGCGACTCGTTTGACATGATCTGGCTCGCTCTTGGTGCAGCCCTGGTTTTCTTCATGCAGGCAGGCTTTGCCATGGTGGAGACCGGACTGACCCGAGCGAAGAACGCCGGTAACATCATCATGAAAAACGTGATGGATGCTGCGGCGGGCCTTATCGTGTATTTTGCGATCGGCTGGGGCATCATGTACGGAACATCCGTGGGCGGTTTGTTCGGCGCCGACGGATTCTTCCTTGCATATCCCGCCGGGACGGTTATGCATGAAGTCTACATTGACTGGATGTTCCAGGCAGTGTTCGCGGCTACCGCGGCGACGATCGTCAGCGGAGCCATGGCAGAGCGGACACAGTTCAGGGGATACCTGATCTATTCGATCGTTCTGACCGCCCTTATCTACCCTGTTGTCGGTCACTGGACCTGGGGTGGCGGTTTCCTTGATGGACTCGGCTTTGCAGACTTTGCCGGTTCAACAATCGTTCACTCCACCGGTGGCTGGGCAGCACTTGCCGGAGCTATCGTTCTCGGCGCCCGAAAGGGTAAATACGTCAAGAAAGACGGCAAGACGACTGTCAAGGCAATTCCCGGTCACAACATACCGCTGGCCGCGCTCGGTGTATTCATCCTGTGGTTTGGATGGTTCGGCTTCAACGGTGGCAGCACACTCAGCGGTGTTGACTTCGATATCGCCGTTGTATTTGTGACCACAGCACTTTCGGCCGCCGGTGGTGCAGTCGGTGCAATGTTCCTGAGCTGGATCTGGTTCGGAAAGCCCGACGTCTCGATGACCCTCAACGGCGTTCTCGCGGGTCTTGTCGGTATTACCGCCGGTCCTGACGTGATCAGCCCGGGCTGGGCGATTATCGTCGGTATCATCGCAGGTCTCATCGTCGTTGCATCGGTCGAGGTCCTCGACAAGAAGCTGCACATTGACGATCCTGTCGGTGCCGTCAGCGTACACGGTGTGTGTGGTGCATGGGGCACCTTAGCGGTAGGTATATTCGGCGGTGGAGATATCATCGTTCAGATAATTGGTATAGTGGCAGTATTCGCATGGACCATGGTCACTGCGCTGATACTGTTCAGCATCCTGAAGGCAGCCAAGGTGCTCCGTGTCAGCGAGGAAGAAGAACTCACTGGTCTGGACATCTCCGAACATGGCATGGAGTCCTACAGTGGATTCCAGATCTTCAGCA
>SKXQ01000174.1 GCA_007128315.1 Spirochaetaceae bacterium
GAACCGAATCGGTAGACGAGCAGCGTATACCCGACATTGTACAGCAGGCCGAAAGCGAGTCCGACGAGAAAGGCATCAACCGCAAGAAGTGGCAGTACTCTGTCGGCAGGCGACCCACGGGTCGTGATAGAAGAAGACATTGCACACACTCGTGAGATTCATACTACCGCGAGATTTTCCGCGCGTCACTGAAGGAAATGCGGCGAATTGTCGAAACAACGCTCATGGGAGTACATTTATAAGACTATGAAAAAGCTTTTGTACGCGGGAATCATTGTTATCGCCCTGGCTACTGTAGTCGCTGTCGGCTACCGGGTCTATCTCGGTATTCTTGCCGGTGATGGGCAGATCACGCGCGAAGTGCAGGCAGATCGCTCCTTCGGAAACGGTGCCGATAACGGCGCCGTGGCGGACGACACTGGAGCGGATGACCGTGATACAGTCGCTGATGACGAGCAGGAGCCTGCAATCGGTACCATACAGTACGGCGTCACTTCGGGTGACGGCGGGGACTCGCGCGCGCAGTTCCTGATCCGGGAAGTCATATTCGGGCGGGAGAACATGGTCGAAGGGACTACGCGACAGCTCGACGGCTCGTTTCTGATCGACTACGACAGTCACTCGGTCCGGGTCGGACAGTTTGAGATAAACGTCCGCGACATCCGCACGCGGAGTCTTGATGTCGACATGTCCCAGGAGCGCTGGTCTGACGGCGAGCGCGACGTCGTAATCCGGGCGCAGATTCTTCAGAGCGGGCGGGACGAGTTCGAGTTTGCAACCTTCAACCCGACAGACTTGGCCGGTGTACCCGGGACCTTCGGTATCGGTGATACCCTGAACATCGTCCTGACCGGAGACCTCACGATACGCGGGGTAACGTCGAGTGTCGATTTTGACATGGAACTCGTGCTTGAGTCCGAGGACATGATCAGCGGAAGCGCTTCAACGACGGTCCTGTGGGAAGACTTCAACATCACGATTCCCTACGTCGGCGGGAGCTCCGACATCAACTCGGTCGATGATTCAGTCGAGCTCCGACTTGAGTTTACTGCTGTACAGGAAGAACGCTCGGGTATGTAAGCGCACTGTCCCGGCGTGCCTGCCAGACGGCAATAAGCGCACCGGACCAGGTTACGGTAAATATGCCCCACCAGATTCCCGGAAGGCCCCAGCCGAAGGTCTCTGAAAAGAGGTAGAAGACGACGACCGGTGCGACAAGCTGCCGGTACAGACCAATCCACAAGGCTGGCATGGGCCGCTTCATCGCCTGCATGAGCGAAACCGAACTGAAGAGAATCACGTATGCGTAGTACACAAGTCCTTCTATGTACAGATACTGCCGCCCGATTGAGATTACCTCCGGATCGCTCGTAAAGATCCCCATAAGCTGCCGGGCAAAGGGCAGAATGATCGCGAGCATTACCAGCATAACGTAGAAGCCGTAGCGAAGCGCAACGCGATACGTCTCACGAACCCGCTCGATGCGCCCGGCACCGAAGTTGTTTCCCGCTATCGCCAGGATAGCGGTATTAAGCCCGAGACTCGGCAGGAGTGCTATCTGCTCGATACGGAGGGCGACACCATACGCGGCGAGCCCTGCCGTCGATCCGGCTCGTGCAATATAGAAGTTGATGATGAACATACCCAGAGCGATCGTCATCATATTGAGACTTGCTGGAATCCCCTGTTCGGCGATCTCACGGAAAGTCTTCATGTCAGGTTTGAACGACCGCAGCGTGACCCCATCGAAACACCCGTACGCCCGTGCGCGGTACGCCATGTACCCCACGTTGACACCTTGTATGAGTACCGTTGCAAGTGCGATACCCGCAGCCCCGAGCGCGGGAATTCCGAGCGGTTCGAACCCGAACAGGAGCAGAGGATCAAGCCCGATGTTGAGCACCAGGCCTATGAACAGCGCATTGCGGAAGCTCTTTGTATCACCACGCGAGGAGAGTCCGGCATTGAAAATCTGATTCAGAAGAAAGAACACCGTCCCGAAGAGAATCACCCGTATGTACTGCAGGGCAATCACGAGCACATCTTCGGTAGCACCCATGAAACGGAGCGCAGCAGGCGCAATGGCCAGACCAATACCGGTCAGAAGAACCGCCATGAAGATACCGAACGACACCGCCTGAGCCTGCAGGTGCACCGCCCGTTTCTCGTCACCTCGGCCAAGTGCGTTGGAAATCAGCGCCGTCGCTCCGGTAGCGACTCCGCTCCCGGCCGCTATTATCACGAAAAAAAACGGAAAGCTCAGTGAAAGCGCCGCCAGTCCCTCGGTTGCGAGAAACTGTCCGAAATATGTATCAACAACATTGTAGAAGGTGTTGAATATCATCCCGATACTTGCCGGTACAGCGATCTTCCGGATCAGGTGCGGGATGGGTTCGCCAACCAGATCCAGCCGCTTTGCTATGTCAGATGCCATGCGGCTTAAGATACGCTATTGGACCGGGTTTGTGTCACAAAATACACGCGGTATTGTTGTTATACTAAGAACTGATGATGAACCGGAGACGATCGCCGCATAGGGTCTATCTCGCCGCTGGGAGCGCTGACCCGGTGACACTGCAGAATACGCTGCTGACCACGCCGGACGTCGAGCTTGCGGTCGTGTTATTCGATCTCGAGCAGGACGAGGTCGAGGCCATTCTATCGAAGGCGGGCAGACAAAAGCGCGATCGTGTTCTTGATCAGCGCGAGAAGCTTGCGCGGGTGAGGGTCAACTATCGGGACTGCGCGACGGTGCAGGATCGCTTTATTTCACGCCTCGACGGCAGCCCCGCCGTCTCGAGCAGGCGTTATTTCAGGCCGTCGAGACGGTAAGGCTCAGTCACGCGCGGGAGCGGGACCGAACCCGCGCTATAGATCATCAATTTCAGGAATGATCCTCTTCAGGAATGATCCTCTTCCTCTTCGGCTTTCATGGCGATTTCGTAGGTCTCGTGGACCGTGCCGACAGGATGGTGTGGTGGCGCGTAGATGGAGTACAACTTCAGCGGTTCGTCACCCGTATTGTGAATGTTGTGCCAGTAGCCCGAGGGGACAAAAATCGCGTCGTCGTCTTTCGCTTCTTTCTCGAAGTCGAGGTTATTCTTGTCCCTACCCATGACGACCCTGGCGGTACCCGACTCTATCCGAAGAAACTGGTCGGTGTCTTTGTGAATCTCGAACCCGACCTCCCCTCCGACTGCAATCGACATGGTCGTCATCTGTAGAAACTCACCCGTCCATTCGGCCGTGCGGAAGTTCGTATTTTTCGTCGTCAGGTCTTCGATGTTGACAACATGCGGTTCTTTTACCAGATCGTGTTTCATATAGCTACTCCTTGAGACCCTCATGGGCTCTCCTTTAAACATATTCATATTCATATATAAACGTCAAACGGCTACTCACGAAGGCTCGACAGCCGGATAAGGCTTGCGGATCGAGTGACTTCCTGAAATACTTGGATATATGTGTATACAAATAATCGTTTCTCGTGAGCTGTCAGGGCTACGAGAACGACGGAGACCGATTTACGATCCGCCGATAGCAACAGGGAGCTACATATGCCATACATCGAAATAGTGGAACCCGAAGACGCGAACGACGAGCTTAAGGGTATTTACCGCTCGCTCACCTCATCCAGGGGGAAGATCGCCGAGGTTCATAAAATACAGAGTCTTAATCCACCGACCATTCCCGCTCATATGGAGTTGTATACACGAATCATGTTTTCGCGTTCTCCCCTGAGCCGGGCCGAACGTGAATTGCTCGGTGTGATCGTGTCTCGTACCAACGGTTGTGTGTACTGCGTGCAGCATCACCTCGAGGCGCTCGCGCATTTTACCGGGCAGGACCGAGCTCGAGAACTGGCACGGGACGGTGTCGCCACTTCGGGGTTGAGCTCGCGCGAAGCGCTCCTGTGCGGGTACGCAGAGGCGCTTACGACAAAACCGCAGGACTTCGGTGACTCGTGGTCGAAACGCATGAGGCAGCAAGGGCTAAGCGACAGGGAGATTCTCGATGCTACACTCGTAGTCGGATACTTCAATTTCGTAAATCGCCTGGTCATCGGGCTTGGCGTCGAGCTCGAAGATGACCCTGGCGGCTACTCCTACGACTGATTCAGGCATAACGACTGACCCAGGCAGCGAACACGTCCGCCACGTACCTGGCGTCGGTACGTTTCGTCAGCAGGTGGTCGGCCGAGTCGAGCGAGACAAAACTTTTCGGGTGTCGAGCGTGCTTGAAAATTGCCGCGGCGTTGTCTATTCCGACGACCGTATCGACAGGGGAGTGAAACAGCAGTAAGGGCCGCCGCAGTGACGCGATAATCATCTGCATGTTCGGCTTCTCGAGCGCGCGCAGGAACTCCTGCCCGAGAGTGAAGGTGCGCCCGGCAATTTCAACTTCCGCGTAACCGCGGCGCTCTATATCTTCGATACTGCACTGTATGAGCTTCTTCACGTGAGCGGGCTCCGACGGCGCGCCTATCGTACACACAGCTTGTACATCAGGACAGTCGGCAGCAGCCACGAGCGCCGCTGCTCCCCCCAGCGAGTGGCCCGCGACTATGACCGGTGCCTCAAAACGCTCTTGAGCATAGTTAACTGCGTCAACGAGGTCGTCGACATTCGAGTGAAAACCGGTGTCGGCGAATGATCCCTCGCTTTCGCCAAGCCCCGTAAAGTCGAATCTGAGCATAGCCCAACCCTGCAGAGACAATGCTCGCGATATCTCCCTCGCCGCACGGAGATCCTTCCCGCAGGTAAAACAGTGGGCAAAGACCACCACTCCCCGGACGACCGGCTCGTCCGGGATATCGAGTACTGCCGAAAGATCGTGTCCTGTTCGCGTCAGTATCTGCACTGCGTTCTCCTTATCGTTCTACATTCCGTTGACTCTACGATTATACGGAATTGTAAATTGTATTTACAATCAATAAAGGGGTAGAAGATGAACGGGATAGCTGTTGTGATTCTCGCTGACAATGAAACTCACGCCGACATGGGCAGGCTTGCGAACGCGCTGGAGCTCGCGAAGGAAGCCAGGGAGAACGACGACGAAATCCGGGTCGTTTTCGACGGCGCGGGAACCCGATGGGTACCGGCCCTCGCACGAGACGATCACCCACTCCATAAGCTGTACGACGCGATCAGCGACGCGTCTGTCGCGTGCGCGTTCTGCTCGGCCGCTTTCGAGGTGAAGGATCAGATCCAGGCCACCGGCATAAAACTTGTCGGCGAATACGAAGGACACCCGTCTATCCGAAAGCTGCTCATCGACGGGTTCAAGGTGGTCACCTTCTGACGTGCGTGTGCGATGTCGATTGGCATTTCTATACCGTAACCACACCGCGCCGTATGCCCGCCAGTACCGCGTCGGTTCGGTTGTCGGCGTCGAGTTTTTCGTAGATCGATGATAAATGAAACTTCACCGTGTTCTCGCTCATGCCAAGAACATCGGCGATCTCACGGTTCGAGAACCCGTCGGCGACCGCCTCGAGAACCTCGGTCTCCCGGGGCGTAAGCGGGTTCTCCTTACGCTGCGCTTCCGACAGCACGAGAAGCGGCCGCCCGGGGTC
>SKXQ01000047.1 GCA_007128315.1 Spirochaetaceae bacterium
CCAAGATGTCCCGGATTCAAGCCCAGGCATTCCCGCTTATCTGCAAAGCGTTCCGCCAGACTCAAGGGAACCGGAAATTACCTCATCCCCGCCCCTCGTGTCAAGCTCTGCGACGAAATCATGCAAAACACGTGCAAAGTCCCTGCGATGTCGGCAGGAATACCCTGATTCTATACGTCTTCAGGCTTTCCACCGGCTTCTGAGAGCTCCTGCTCTTTTGACGCGATCCGGCTTTTGAGCGAAGAGATTTCATCCATAATCTCTGACACACCTTCGTTGTCCATGGTGACCGCTTTGCCGTTCTGAAGGACTTCGTACGCGGCGGTACCAAGGCGGGCGAGCTGTTTACCCGCCTGATCTTCGAGCTGCATCAGCTCATATTTGAGTACGCCAGTCCTGCTGAGATCCTGAGCCCGCTCTTTTGCCTTTTCGAACAGGTCATGCGACGTTTCGACTCCCTTGTCTACCGTCTGTTTCATTCGTGTCCAGAAATCCATAATCACTCCTAAATTGAAGATGCATGCGCAGCGGCTTTTGCCCTACTTGAACATGGCTACCTGCATGATACACTAATAGGCTGCGGCTCAAAAGTAGCGTAAAGAGCGCCCAGTACGTGTTCCGGAGGTTGAACTATGAACATCGTATTTCTTGGACCCCCCGGGGCAGGAAAAGGAACCATGGCTGAGCGAGTGGCCGACGAGTCCGGACTCGCCCATGTGTCAACCGGAGACATTTTTAGAGACAACATACGTAACGAAACGGAACTCGGGCGAGCGGTTAAAGAGATCATCGACGGAGGGCATCTCGTCCCCGATGAACTTACAATCGAGCTCGTACAGGACAGACTGCACGAAGCTGACGTGCAGCTCGGATGGATCCTCGACGGGTTTCCAAGAACGCGTTCACAGGCTGAGGCGCTGTCAGAGTTCGCCAGAGTCGATCTGGTGATTCTTCTCAATATAAGCGATGAAGAAGTGATCCGGCGCCTCAGCGGACGTCGAGTGCATCCGGAGTCAGGGCGCACATATCACGTGCAGTTCAACCCGCCGGCCAAGGAAGGGCACGACGATGTGACCGGTGAGCCACTGATCACGCGAGACGATGATGACGAACATGCCATTCAAATGCGTCTTTCGGTATACAAGGAACAGACCGAACCGGTGATCGCCTACTACAGAAAACGCAAGCTGCTCGTCGACGTGGACGCATCGGGAACGATCGACGCGGTCGCGACAAAGATTCACGCACTGCTCAAGAAGCAGCAGCCTTCGTAGCCACGGTCTCTGATTTTAATCATCCTCAAAACCGAAGTCGATCATAAGTGCTTCAACAAGATCCCGCGTCTCGGAGTCGACCTGCTCAAGAAGTTCGCGTAGAGCATCGGTGTCCTGAAAATCGCGCTCCAGGGCCTGCCTGAGTGCAACCACGCCGATGTCGGTATCTTCGAGGCCGATGAACGCAACGCGCGCCTGTAAAAAGCGGTACCCAGCCTCCGCCGGCACCCTGCTCACGAGTTCGTCGGCCAGACCGCGCGAGACTGCGTAGTCGCCGTCGGCAAACGCGCTGCGGGCAAGCGCTTCCATTGTTTCCAGGTCATCCGGCTGTGCGGTATGAACTTCTTCGAGAAGCTGTCTGGCGTTCGGGTTTCCCGTCTCGTGCTGGACAAGGGCATAGAATCGGGAAACGTCAGCAGCGGTCCGATCGAGCTCGCGAGCACGTCCGATGGCGTGATCAGCTTCTTCCAGATCACCCTGCTGCCGCGCGATAAGTGCCCGGTTAAACCAGGCGTCGGCATCCGAAGGATTAATTGTCACCACCCGCCGGTACACGTCCTCGGCTTCGCGTGAAAAGCCCTGCTGATACAGAACGTAGGCGTACGCTTTGAGCACGATGGTGTTCTCCGGATCAATCTGCAACAGATCTTCAAGCACGCCCCGAGCCTCGGGGTAACGGTTTGCGTTCGTGTACGCGCGCGCGAGATTGAACTCGGCCACGCGAAGGTCGGGATCGAGATCCAGCGCCCTCAGAAAGTATTCAGAGGCACGGTCCGGCTGATCAAGATCCAGAAACGCGTTCCCGATGTTGAAATATTCAGCCGCCAGATCTGCTCTGCTCATGCCGCCTGCGCAGGATGAAAACACCAGGACAAGAAGTGCCATGCCGGCAGCAGCAGTAAAAAAACTGCGATTCATGAAGGCAGAACCGTACGCTCAATCTCGGCAACCTGCGACCGGTACAACGAGGTGATCGTTGAGCCGTAGTCGGCCATAAGCTGCAGAATGTTTCGAGGTTTTCCTTCGGCGTCGGTGCCGTTGAGTCTGTCCCCCGCATCACCGAGACCGGGGAGTATATATGCCGCATCGTTGAGAACAGGATCCATCCAAAGCGTCGCGATGTTTGCCTCCGGTAGAGCTCGGATGATTCGTAACGAGCCTTTCAGGGCCGCTATAACGTTATAGAATTGAATGGACTTCGGTCGCACACCTATGTCCGACAGATACTGAATAATGGTGACGAGACTGCCACCGGTCGCGTTCATAGGGTCAGCGAACACCAGATCCTTCCCGTTCAGTTGTTGTGGGTCGAAAAATGAGCGCTTCAGATCGAGTATGTACTCCATATCGCGCTCCTTTCTGGAGTCATCCCGCCGAATGCGAAACAGCGCGAAGGGTGTAACGTAACCGGTTGAGCTGTATTCCTGTATTTCCTTGGACATGATCATGCTCGGCAGTAAGGCTCCGCGCAGCATGACGCACATAACCGTATTCTCCAGACGCTCATCGACATCCGGAATCTTGTGTACTGCATAATTCTGTACCGGCTGATTCACGGGAGTTTTGATGATGAGATGGTTCTTTGCGTGGCTGCCGGCAGACCCGAATGCGAAATTGAACAGGAGCTCGTAGGCCCGCTGCGTATAGTAAACGAACTCTGCGTGGTCCGTTCGCCGGTCACGCAGCTTCGCGATAAGCCGTGAGGCCTCGCCGTGCACCTCCTGAGGTGTCCCGAAAGAATACACCTGTATGCGCGGCTCGGTGGCGACTATTTCCTGCATCAGGTGTCCCATTTCCGAATATACATCCACAAGTCGCCGCTTCTCTTCGTCAATGCGGTTATTCGCACGACTCGCCTGTAGAATTTCAAAACTCTCGGTCGCTCGTGCGTACAGAGCGTTCATTTTCGAGAGAGCCTCATGGTCTGTTTCGGTGAGAAATCCGTCAAGATCCGCTGCACTCAGGACAATCTGATCAGGTTTGCTGTTCATATACCCAGCATATTACCGGTGTGTGAAAGGGGGCATCAAGTAGACATCGGGTGCTGGATTGCGAGTCCGATACATGGTACGATCATGTTCAATACTTGCACTTTTTTTCAGGGGGAATTGATGAAAAGAATTATTCTGATAGCGCTGTTAATCGTGGTCTTAGCCACGGGAACAGCATCGGCCATGGCCCTCGGCCTTTCGTTCGGGGTACAGCCGCTTGGCGGCCTTCCCGGCTCAAACGTTATGCTGAGTGCGCGCTTCGACGGCATGCCATTCCTGATGGGACTCGGCTTCAGCGTAGGCCAGGAACAGTTTGCACTCGGCTTTACCGGTGACTACATTATGTACCGGACTAACCTGGTAAACTTTCTGAATCTGTACGCGGGTCCGGGCTTCTTTATCGGGGTAGGAGGGAACGCGTTTAACGCTGGCCTTCGGATTCCGGTCGCTCTATACGTAATGCCGATAGATCCGCTGGAACTCTTTGTGGAACTCGCTCCGGCGATCGGTGCACGTTTCGGCAACCCGATCACCTTCCCTGCTATCGATATACACGGAGCGTTCGGTTTCCGCTTCCACTTCTGATCCGTACCTCGGACACAAAAAAGCCGCCCTGCATGGGGCGGCTTTTTTCGTTTCGTAGTAGCATCACCTGGGGGAATTGAACCCCCGTTGCCGGGATGAAAACCCGGTGTCCTAACCACTAGACGAAGGTGACAACGTGGACGGTAAACTACCCAAAACCCTCTGCAAGGTCAATACCTCGGCGATCATTTCAGCGGTCATTGTTCGTGTGGTCCCTTGCAGGGTCTCCAACACCACCTGATAATGGACGCATGAAAACCAGGAAACCGTCAGCAGTACGATGGGGTATACTCGCACCCGGTGGAATATCACGGGCTTTTACCCGGGAACTCGTTAAGATTCCCGATGCACGGGTCGTAGCAGTGGGATCGCGGTCGGCCGAACGTGCCGACGCTTTCGCGGGGGAGTTCGGGATTCCGAAATCGTACGGCTCCTACGAAGAGTTCGCCCGCGACCCCGATATAGACATCGTTTACATCGGATCACCTCATTCGCACCACCACGAACACAGTCTGCTCTGCATGAACGAAGGGAAATCCATCCTGTGTGAGAAGTCGCTTGCGATGAATGCCCGTCAGGTTCGCGAGATGGAACAGGCAGCCCGGGAAAAGGGTCTGTTTCTCATGGAGGCTATGTGGACCCGGTTCCTGCCGGCGATACGCTGGGTACGGAGCAGAATATCCGACGGCTCGATCGGCGAGGTAACCACCATACATGCTACTTTCGGGTTTCGACTGGCGTGGAATCCTGAGCACAGACTGTTAAACCCTGAACTCGGAGGCGGTGCTTTACTCGACGCCGGAATCTATCCGATCTCCTTCGCGTCCATGATATTCGGCATGCAGCCGAAAGACATACACTCAAGTGCTCGGATCGGCAGCACAGGCGTGGACGAGTGGTTCGCGGCGCTTTTCGACTATGGAGATGCTCGTTCAGCCCAGGTGGGAAGCTCGGTGCAACTGCCGTTGAGAACCGAGGCCGTGATATACGGTACTGAAGGACGTATTGAGATTCCTTCTTTCATTGGGGCAAAAAAGGCGACGATTGTCTCCTGTTCCGGAACCGATGAAACCTTCAACGACAACGACAACGACCGGGGTATGAAGCATGAAGCGATTGAGGCGATGCGCTGTCTGTCCGAAGGTCTACGCGAAAGCCCGGGCATACCGATCACTGAATCCATAGCGATAATGGAAACACTTGACCGGATGCGCTCGGACTGGAACCTCACCTATCCCAATGAATAGGCTCCGGGCCTGACTGCCTGCGCCGGTTAACGGCCCGGGCAGTCAGCGAGAGCTTATCGGAGCGTAGTCAGAACCTGCGGCTGTTTCCACTGGTAATCCGGACGAGCTGCCCTTCGAAGCGGAATGGTTCTCCGTCCTCGGTTCCGGTCATAATGGTCCTGATCAGACGCCCGGGAGCGTCATCTGCGAGATAGAATTCGATCTCGAAGTCTTCCGGCGAGTCTGAGACGTCAACGATTGCAAAGTGTTCGGCGTCATAGGTTCCGGCACCGACTGTGTGTCGTACTCGACCGCGCGACTCGACGCGAAAGCCCTGCTCTTCGGGATCCGTTCCCTGAAGCGCTTCCTGCTCGAGGAGGGTCATGACTTCAGCGTCACTGGCTCCCGGTTCAAACACGTACTCAGCAGGTCTGCCGGAAAAAAGATCAATAAAGCGCATGCGATCCCAGCTGCCGTCGGCGTTGACCCTGAGCTCGAAGTACAGCTCGTCTCCTGTGAGATCGGTCTGGTCCTCGGACGGCACCATCCAGCGGTAGGACCTCCACTCGGCACCTGAAGCGTCGCGGGCGACGACGGCGCGCTCGACACGCACCACGTCCTCGTACTCGGTAGTTGTAAACTCCCATACTGTTCCCTGACCTACCGCGTAGGTCGAATAGTCATGATACCAGGTATCAACGAAGGGTATGGGCACGGCGAAGAAATAGCTGCCGAGGTAGATGCTCGCCTGCGTCGCGGTCGCCAGCTCCGCGAGGCCGCCGGTCACAACGGGCGTACTTCCCATGCGGTAGCGCAGTCCAATTTCGGCGCCCGTGGTCTGGTTCCACTGTGTCGTTCCGAAAAACACGCTCATTCGGTTATTGAGATAGTAAGCAACCCCGGCCCGCCCGACGAAACTCAACGGCAGCCCCCCGGTCTGCTCGACAGGGTATCGCGCCAGATCGAACGCCACGCCAAGCCCGGCGTACAGATCGAGGCGTTGCAGCTCTTCGAAGGGGACAAGATCAAAGCCACGAAAGCCGAGCCTGCCGGTCGCAAGCAGCCCGACGCCAAGACCAACGCCAGGTGCGTCCGGTCCAGTCAGGGCGAATCCGACACGTGAGACAAGCTGGGCACCGAGATCAATCGGACCGGTCGGTTTGGCATATATCAGCTCGGCCGACGGGCTTGTCGCGAGGCCGAAATAACCGTTGCCCGTGTCCAGTCTCGCGGATGCGCCGAGGATCAGGTTTCCCGGATTATAATAGCTACCCCACGCGTACTCTGTACGCCCTTCGGTCTGCTGCGCGGAAAGAGCGAGCGCAGCCAGGCCGAACAGAACGATCAGAATCACCGTAATAAAACGAGCGTTTGTGTTCTTCATTTGTAGTCCCCTCATGGCGCCAGTATATCTCAGCATGCGGGAAGTCGACCACCGGATTTCTACAGTCCGCGGTTGATAAGTCTCCCGGCATTTATTCCGAGAACGGCCCCGTCTTCATATGCGACCAGTCCGTTCACGATGACCAGGTGTATTCCTTCCGATCTGCGCGCCGAGTCCAGGATCGTTCCGCCGCCTCCCACCCGCTCCGGGTCAAACACGGTCAGATCGGCATATGCACCTATCTGCAGTCTGCCTCGTCGTGCAAATGAGGCGTCGGCTGTCTGCATGTGCAAGGCCGGATCCAGCGTAATCTTTCGGAGCAGCGTCATGAGTGGCAGATCAAAGCGTCGATGAAGACTCAACGCAGTCGCAAAGGTGCCACTTCCACGCGGATGGCCCGCGAAGGGGGTATCAGCAAAAAAGGGGTTCCTGCCCGACCACCCGTCAGAGGCAATGAAGACCCAGTCTCGTTGCAGGGCCGGAATGATAGCGTCTTCCCAGGAGATTGTCCCCTCCGGCACGACGGTAAGCCCGCCGTCGCGACGTCGGGCATGGAATGTATCTTCATCGAGATGCTCTCGCGCGGGCACGTAGAACAGCTCATCGTAATCGATGCCGAACCCATCTCTCCACCCCTCATCGAAACGCGCTGAGTTCAGGTACGTCATCCAGTAGCTGTATGGATATACGTCGGCGGTAATTCGAACGCCCCGGGCGCGGGCTTCGTCGAGTAAATCAAGAGCTTCCGCGGCGTTATACGTACCTCCGGTGCTGCTGATATGGAAGATGTGCACGTGAGCGCCGCTTGTTTCAGCGACTTCGATCGCCTCGCGAACACCGTCAAGCTCCATGTCCCTGCGCGAGTACCGCAGGTGCAACCCAAGCCAGAGGTCGTAGCGATCAGCGACTCGTGCATAATCGATCAGAGCTTCGGTAGAAATCCACTGGTAGTACTCGGGGCTTGCCCCGACCGAGACGCCTCCACCGCGAACTGCACGTTCAAGCAGGGCGAGCCTCTGTTCATGGGTTCTGTCAGGATGATATAGACGGTTAATCGACGTCCCGACTCCCCAGTTGATTAAATGCACCCCATCCCGGATGGGATCAATCACCAGCTGCGGGTCATGCCACCCGTCGTGCGTCCACAATGCCGTCGTGACACCGTCGGTGAGTTTCCAGTGCTGTATGTTCCGGTACAGCTCGGGACTCGGAAAACCGGGCATCGTGACGTCTATGAAGCCCGGAGCAACAACGAAACCTTCCGCATCTATCTCCCGTATGCCGGCGATATCGTCGCGCGTTACAGCGACGATGACGTCATTCATGATCCCGACATGAGCAACCTGATCCATGCCTGTTTCGGGATCCATGACTCTGCCGTTCCTGATTACAATGTCAAAGGGTCCACTGAGCGTACGGGTTATACGATCGGAGCGATCCTCGGGACCCGTGATGGAATCTTCGAAAGTCGGTTCGCCCGTCTCCTCGTCTCCCCGGTTCTCCGAGGGATCGTGTCCGATCGGAAGAAAAAACCCGGAAACGAGGAATAGGATGATCGATGCGATCACCAGTAAAAACGACAGACGGATTATCGCGGCCGTGAACTTCGTGCTGTGTTGTGGCGTGTCCTGATCCATCTCCCCAGTGTTATAACAAAGCTCGCGCACCGAGGTAAACGGTTTCGCTGCGGCGCTTGCTGTTATACACTCGAAGTGGCATGAAAGAATCAAACCCGCAGTCGTATATCGCATGGGAACGCCCGGAGGTCATACAGAGCTTCACCCGGAAGAGCCCGAGCGCTTCGCTCCTCGAGTTTGTCCGCACGTTTTCCGCCGGAAAAACTTTGCGGATACTCGATATAGGGTGTGGTGCGGGCCGTCATCTGCGACCACTCATGGAAGCGGGACACGACTGCACCGGTACCGACGTCTCAGACGGTATGCTCAACGCAGCCGCGGGGCTCCTGACCGGAGTCAGCGATGATATCCGGCAACGGCTGCACAAGGCGCCCATGGACGCTCTGCCGTTTCAGAACGAGTCGTTTGAACTGATTGTATGTCACGGAGTCTGGAATCTCGCCCGCACCGAACACGAACTGCGCGGGGCGATCGCTGAGGCTGCGCGTGTCGCGGACTCTGGTTCAGCCCTGTACCTTACGACCTTCTCCCGTAATACCCTGCCTCCGGAGGCCGCTCCGGTAACCGGATCGGATTTTATCTTTACCGACTTCAACAACGAACCGCAGACGTTTCTGACATCAGCCCAGCTGAATCTCGAGCTGCATGAAGCCGGTTTCGTCGCAGACTTAAAACATCCCGTACGGGAGCTGAATCGGCCTGCGTACTGGGAGAAGACCTCATCGACCGGACTGTCAATCGTGGGTGCAAAGCGACCGGTACTGCTCGAAGGCGTGTGGATCAAACGCTGATCTACCGTTGAAGAAACATGAAGGAGGTACGCGCTATGGACATACACGGTATAGAGTTGTATTGCGAGGATCATGCCGGGGCCGGCATACCCAGAGTCTTTCTTAACGGCATCGGTATGACGGCATCGCACTGGAAGGATTTTCGCGAACACCTGAAACCCGGACGCGACATAGTGCACGACTTCAAGGACCAGCTTCGCAGTGCGAAGGCAGACGCACCGTACGACATGGACAGTCATGCAGATGAACTCTGTCGCCTCCTCGATGCCTGCGAGGTTGATGCCGGGTCTGTCATAGGCACGTCCTACGGCGCCGAGGTGGGACTTCTGTTTGCGCTCCGGCATCCGGACCGTTGCCATTCCCTCGTGATGATAGACGGTGTGAGTGAAAGCGACGCCGTTCTCAAGACCGCAGTGGAAAGCTGGAAAGCGGCCGCCCTGTCCGACGCACGTGTGTTCTACCGGACATTGATTCCGTGGAACTACTCTGCGCGCTTCATAACCGAAAACCGACAGATGCTTGCCGAGCGTGAAGAAGCAGTCGCGGGTTTGCCACGCGAGTATTTTGAGGGTTTTGCACGGTTGTGCGACGCATTTCTTCGTTTCGATGTCACCGATGAACTCTCACGCATCGTGTGCCCCACCCTTATCCTGGTCGCCGAGCACGACATCCTCAAAACCCATGCCTACAGTCAGCGCATGCAGGATCATATACCTGAGGCAGAGCTTGAGATTATTCCGGGTGCCGGTCACGCGGTTGTCATAGAGAATCCGAAGGACTGTGCCGAACGCACACAGGTCTTTCTCGACCGGCTCGACTACTGATCGGCGATCGGAGATCCGAAACCTCCGCAGGGCCAGGTTCCATCGTACCAGGCCGTCAGGCGAGCGCGGAGCTCAGGATCACTTGTACCGAGCAGGTCGTGCTGTATGCGCATAAGTGCACGATCGATTAGCTCGTAGTGTGTCGGTGAGCGGTGGTGACTTCGCACCCATCGCAGCGCGTCTACGTCACCTTCGAAGAATTTCTCTGTGAACCGCTGGAATCGTCCTGCATAGTGTTTTGTCCACTGGAAATCGACCACCGCGTCAAACCACGCTTCGACACGAGCGGGATCGTGAAGATCGCCGCTCAACTCGCTCATGAAACGACAGAACCGATCCAGGTCGAAACGCGGTATTGCCCTGATACCGTCGCCGCCGTGTATGCCGTACGGGAGCAGACAGACTCCGTGTAGCTTCCTGTCGGCGAGCTCGAGCTCAACGAGATAACCGTCTCCTGTATGCGGCGGAATCTGCGCGGCGACCGGCATCGCAGGTCTGAAAATGAAATTTCCGGTCGAGTAGAGGACAGGGACCGTCCGTCCGTCCGGAGTCTGTCGGATGGTACCTCCCTGTGGAACATGAGGATGATGCCCGACAACCGCGTCGGCACCGGCATCAGCGATGCGAAGCGCGTACGTATACCAGTACAGCGACGGAACCGGAACATACTCACGGGAACCGTGAATAATCACCAGAAGTACGTCGCAGGCTCTCCGGGCTTCCTGCACGTCACGCAGAACGCGAATGTCAAAGGCGCTGGCGAGCTCATCTCCTGTATGCGAAGGTACCGGTGCTTCCATTGGCTCTACGAAATTGAGAACGCCGACTTTCGTCCTGCCTACGGTGTAATATACAGGCCGATAGGGTTCGGAACCTGCACCAACGACGTCGAGCCCGGCATCCCCACAGCGCTCAAGCAGTGAGTCAAGGCCGGCGCGCCCGAAGTCCACGGTATGATTGTTTGCAAGCGTTACAAGCTGAAACCCGTGGGACCGCAGGGCTTGAAGCGATTCAGGCGTTCCTTCAAGATTCGGTCCCTCCTTCTTAACCGGCTCTTCGCCCGCAAGGCCGCACTCGAAGTTCACGATCGCAAGATCGCTATCTCGAATAGCATCGGCGTACTCGCCGTACAGCGACGATGCCGACCGTTCTGCCGCGTCCGCGTAGCAGCGGCAGGACGCCCAGTCTCCGGCGACGAGCACCGTTGAGCGTTCGTCCCGAGTCCGGGCTTCCGTCCCATATACGAGAATTCTGTCTCCGATCGACGCGAATGACATCGGTCGGTTATCGGGTCCTGTTTCACTCATTTCCCAGCACCTCCGGCAAATCAGGAGGCTGCTTACCTGGCCCGGTCAGCCAGTCGGTCAACACCGGAACAAGCTGTTTTCCCAGCCGTTCGAGCCGCTCCTGACTCAACGGTGCATGAACGGATGTTTTACGATCCCAGATCGAAAACCGGGAGAACTCAACGGTGTGTGCCTGTATCCCGTAGGTCCGTGTCATGTAGCCGGCGAAACCATGGGGTTTGTATCCGGCTTCCCACACAGCAGTTTCGGGAATGAAATCGGTGCGGGTCGCAACCTCGCGAATGAAGTCCCGCTGTCTGACCGGAAGAAGTTTCCCGACGGATGTCTCCGGCATGACCGTGATCGCAGCCCCATGGTGCCCCATGCTGTGCCATCCGTTATGAAGATCAAGTGCGAGAACCGGTCGCGCAGGCAAGGACATGATGCGGTCGATTACGGGCCTGAGCAGCCGTGTCTCTGTCATGGAAAAGCTCTGCCAGTCACGATTAAGGTTGCCTCCGCTCACATGATAATCAAGGCCCTCAAGCCACGCGTCTACAGCGATCAGCGGGACGACGTACAGGGAACATTCCCTGCGAAACCGCTGCGCCTCAGGATCATGACCAATCAGGTAGCGCAGCATGGAGTCCAGCACGCGTGGACCGCTGACCTCGCTCGGGTGCTGTAGCGCCTGTATGTATACCGCGGGCTTTTCACTCGAAACTTCTGAGGCTTCGCCTATCTCGTAGAGGTGGAAATCACAGGCGCCATAGCTTGCTCCGATCAGCTCGCGGCGCACAAACGGTGAGGCATCGAGCGTTTCGCGCAAGCGCTGAAAGTCCGACAGGGTGTACGGAAGGTTTATCGCTATGTACAACTGATCGCTCTCGATTTCCAGAGGTATACGCACGGTCCAGTCCGCACGCGTTGCACTCGTGTGACGCGTCCATCTGACCGCGTCGGTACTCGTAAAAACGCAGTGCGGAGCTGCTTCGATGAAGCTGTCATTCCCGCCATAGTCGTGCGCCCCCTGCATTGAGTCCCTGTCAAACTCGGGCCAGCGGACGTCGAGTCGTATGCCACGACCACGAGCGTCTTCTATCTTTCCCAGAAACAGGGGACATTGATTGGTCCAACCGTTTCTGAGCGACGTTTCATTCATGCGAACCGTTGCCGAGACCACACCATCGGACTCTGAGCGGATTTCGGTGCAGTTCCCATTAGCAAATTTTCCGGTTACGATCATCGTGTTTCACCCATTAAGACTATGATTAAAACCTTTCATTATATGTTTTTAGGTTTAATATAAGCTAACATTTTGCGACGGTGTACACAATGATCTGACGCCACGAATCAACGGAAATGAACCGGTTTCTCCAGTATTTGACACAGCACGGTAAAGAGCGCATTCTCCTGCATGTGGGTAGTGAATCGAATCCGAAGTACCGCCGCATTGCGCGCTCAATTCAGGATAGAATCGCCTCCGGTGACCTCCAGCCGGGCGAAAAGTTACCGACGTTCCGAACACTCGCCGGGGAACACGAAGTCACCATAGAAACGGTGAGCCGCGCTGTTGCATATCTGGCGGATCGGGGGCTTGTACACACCAGGCACGGAGCGGGAAGCTTCGTCACCGATCGGGAAAATGGCGGTGGACGATCGGGGCTTCACACCGATACGATTCTCACTTTAGTGCACGAAGAATTTCTGACCAAAACCGAAGACACGACGATTATCTCGAACTACTGGCTCGAAGCAGTCGTGTCGGCGATCACCCGTGCTTCGGGAGGTTTGAATCTCAAGTCGCAGCTTCTGGGTTTTTCAGCAGCAGCCCGGAACTCCGACGACGCCTTGTTCGATCGACTGGGAGACGCAGCCGGAATTATGCTCATTGGTGATCCCCATACAGCGACACTCGAAGGGATCGCCGAGACCGGGGTGCCGCTCTGCAGGGTGAACCGTTCGGTACCCGACTGGTATCACCCCAGGTCATTCTCCGTGCACTACGGACGCGACGCGCTGAGAAGCCTCGCAAACTATCTCATGAGCCTCGGTCACAGGAGACTCGTCTTTGTTCAGGACAGCGAGGACCGTTACCAGAACCCCACAACTGTGCTTCGCCGTTCGATATACGCTCAGACTCTCGACGAATGGGGCGGGAACTCCGATGCTGACCTCATGTTCATGCATGTCTCCACAAACCCGAATGATGCGTCTGAGAACGCAGCGCTCCTCCGGGATTATTATACCCGCGGCGTCACGGCTGCCGCCTGCTACAACGATGCGTCCGCAATTGCAGTATATCGCGCCGCGCAACTCCTCGGTCTGCGGATTCCGGACGACATCTCTGTTGTCGGGCACGACGGATTAACGGTGACAGATATTTTGAGCCCTGCCCTTACCACCGTACAGATGGACAACCTGTCGGTGTGCGCCGGCGCGCTTCGCGTGCTTCTCGAAGTAGCCCATGGGAGATCCGCACCTGCAACGCCTCTTGAGTTTGAGGGTAACCTTATCATTCGGCGGTCGGCTACAGTCCCACATACGGTACATGGTATCGACTCGGGGGAGATCACCACCCCGACAATACAGGATGCATGATATAATCACCCGTATGAAACGCGTAGGATTTTTCTGTGTACTGATCCTGTTCATCGCCGGATGCGGTCCGGTTACTCAATATGACGGGGTATTCGACCCCGACTCGGTCGAAATCGACGAAGATCTGCTACTTGACGTAGACGAAGACATTATCGAGGAACAGTAGACTATTTGCGTGGACGGGAATCTGGCACGGTAGCGGATCGGCGTATCGTCAGTTCACCGGGGATCAGTATGTCCGGGTGGTATGGGAGATTTTCTGCGATCAGCTGCAGTGATCGTATTGCCTCCTGGGCGACACGCACCATGTCTATGCTCACCGTCGAAAGCGGTGGAAACAGCAGCTCACCGGATGGAATGCCATCGAACCCGACAACAGACATCTCCTCAGGTATCTGGACACCAACGTAGTGCAGAATGCGGTACATGCGAATTGCACTCTCGTCGTTGTAGCACACTGCCGCTGTACAGCCTGACCGCACGTAATCGAGAACAGCACCGGCAATATCATTACTACGGGAGTGCGACGATATATCAAGATCGATTTGATCCCGTTCAGGATCACATCGCCACTCCAGCATGCGACTGCGCAGAATTGATCGTCTGAAGATCACTTCAGCGTTGCCGTAATCAGGATCCGTATCCCAGACATACAGAATCGTCCGGTGCCCGAGACTTAATACGTAGTCCACGAGTTCGCCAAAGCGCTGTGCACCGGCACGCACGGAAACCGCGTGATCCGCAAGCTCGTTCGGTACCGGCCTGTTGAAGAAGCACACGGGAACTTTCGCTGCTTTCAGCATGGCGTGAAAGGTACGCGGCGGATCGCCGAGGACGAGTACTCCCATTGCACGATCTATTGCCTCGACGATATGCCGGCTCGGCTCACGACTTTGAACCCCGAAACCCAGAACCTGCGTCTTCATTTCAAGAGAACCGGCAACACGCGTTATGGCGTTCAGGGACGCGTCAAACCACTGATTGGCAAGAGCTCCATGAGAGGTCTCCGACATCAGTAGTTCTGCGTGCACAAGGGCAACGATGGTGTTTGACCTGCGCGAAAACGGGTGAACGAGTCTGCCTTCACCTGTCACCCGGGACCCTGCACCGTGTTTCGTTTCGATGAATCCCGCGTCGGCAAGATGTCGGGTCGCCTTGGCGACGGTCTGCGTGGTGACACCGTACTCGCGCGCCAGTTCACGGACCGTCGGCAGGGGCTGTCCCGGCATGAGCACTGAGGACTCGATCTGGTTCCGAATGTCTTCCGCGATCTGAAGATACCTCGCACCCCTGCTCACCACATCCCCCCTAACTTAACTGGACCAAACGCGGTCAGGCCCGTGCGTTACCGTTCGGTCGCAAACTCGTTCGCCGCTGAATCATGTCCGGACTCAAGACCCCTTTCAGAGACAGTTCTCCGGCGAAGTGACACGCAGCAAAGTGACCCGACTCCACCTCTTTCAGAGGCGGCGCTTCGGTGCGGCACTTCTCTTTTGCGTACGTGCACCGCGGGTGAAAATAGCATCCCGACGGCGGATTGGACGCATCGGCAACTTCTCCCGACAGACGTATTCGTGACGCAGTGTCCCGCAGCGACGGATCAGGCTTGGGAACCGCAGACAGCAGAGCCTCGGTATACGGGTGATATGGCTTCGCGTACACCTCGTCGGTTGTCCCTGTTTCGACCATCTTCCCCACGTACATGACACCGATCCGGTCCGCTATGTGTTCAACGACTGAAAGGTCGTGCGCAATAAACAGGTAGGTCAGGTCAAACTCTTCCTGAAGATCCTGAAGAAGGTTGATGGTCTGTGCCTGTATCGACACATCGAGCGCCGACACCGCCTCATCGCATACGACAAACCGCGGGCCTGGTGCGAGCGCTCGCGCCACACCGATGCGCTGTCGTTCACCACCGCTGAACGCGTGGGGATATCGCCTGAGGTACTCACCGCGCAACCCGACCTTTGTCAAAAGCTCCCGTACTTTGGTTTCGAGCTCCTTCCCTTCGGCAACTCCGTTTACCTTCAGAACCTCCCCGACAATGTCGAGTACCGTCATACGCGGATTCAATGACGAAAACGGGTCCTGGAAAATCATGCGCATATCGCGGCTGTACTGGCGTACCGCGCGATCGCTCAGCGCAGCAAGGTCGACTTCGTGGCCTTCCTCGCGGCTATAGAGAATGGACCCATCCGTTGGCGAGAGAATGCGATTAATACAGCGCCCCACCGATGTCTTTCCGCAGCCAGACTCACCAACAAGCCCGAACGTTTCACCTTCGTAAATATCGAAGGTCACCCCGTCTACTGCCCGGGTGTGTCCGACAGTACGTCGAAGCAATCCCTTTACAATCGGAAAGTGCATTTTCAGGTCGCAGACCTGAAGCAGTTTTCTGGTCTTCACCGGCGGGCCTGCAATTGCATTACTCATGAGACGCCTCCTCTGCCTCGGCTTTCAGATGGTCTACGTCTGAGTGGAGCAGACACCGTACATCTTTGCCGGGACCCAATGCCTCGCGTGGCGGCACAATACGGTCGCAGACTCCCGGTATGACCTCCGGGCAGCGATTGTGAAAGGGGCATCCCCCAGGGCGGTTAAACGGATGCGGGACCATACCGCTGATTGCTGCCAGACGCCGTTGCTTTTCAAGACCCAGTCGTGGAATGGAGCGTAAGAGCGCGCGCGTGTAGGGATGCTTCGGATCATTAAAGATCTCATGCACGCTCCCGCGTTCCACCACCGTGCCGAGATACATGACTGCGACTTCGTCGGCCACTTCTGCGATTACACCGAGATCGTGGGTAATGAACATGACCGACATGCCTGTGGACGCCTGCAGATCCTTTATCAGATCCAGAATCACTGCCTGCGTCGTCACATCAAGCGCGGTCGTCGGCTCGTCAGCAATAAGAAGCCGCGGATCGCATGCAAGCCCCATGGCGATCATTGCGCGCTGGCGCATTCCGCCAGAAAGCTCGAAAGTATAGCTGTCTATCGCAGTCGACGCCTTTGGCATTTCCACCTTTTTCAGCAGTTCAAGTACCCGTTCACGTGTCTGCTCTTTGTCATAACCCATGTGCAGTTCGATCATTTCACCGATCTGCCGACCAATCGTGTGAACCGGGCTGAGCGAAGACATTGGCTCCTGAAAAATCATCGCGATTTCTTTCCCGCGAATGCGGCGTATCGCGTCGCCACGCGGGTCAAGCGACGCTATGTCGACAGCCCTGCCATCGCCATTGTTCAGGAGTATCTGTCCGTCGACAATGCGCCCCGGCTTATCGACCAGCTGCATAAGCGATCGTGCGCCTATGGACTTTCCGGACCCGGATTCGCCGACTATACCGAGGGTCTTACCCGTGGGAACATCGAAGTCCATGCCATCGACTGCCTTTACCACGCCTTCGTCGGTAAAGAAACTCGTTCGAAGACCGCGAACCTCAAGCAGGTTCCCCGTGTTCTCAAGAGAAGCGTCTGCAAGAGTCGTCAGATCAACTGTTCGCAGACTGCTGTCCCGTTTCTTTTTCTGTAGCATCGTAAATAGCTCCGGAAGATCAGGAATACGGATCGGCCGCGTCGCGGAGTCCGTCCCCGAGAAAATTAAACCCGAGGACCACAATCACAACCGGCAACCCCGGCAGCATGACCCACGGCGCCGTCGCAACGACTCGAATGCTCTGCGCCTGCTGCAACAACACTCCCCAGCTGACCACCGGAGGTCTGAGCCCGAGTCCGAGAAAGCTGAGTGAGGTTTCCGCGATTATCATGGACGGAACGGCAAGCGTAATTGTTGCAATAATGTGGCTCATGAACGAAGGGACCATGTGGCGCATGATGATTCGAAAGTCAGAGCACCCGTCGACACGCGCGGCAATCACAAAGTCCTCGGTCTTCAGAGAGTAAAACCGCCCCCGGACCACGCGGGCAAGGCCTGTCCATCCGAGAATCGACAGAATTACGGTAATGAGAAAGTAGACCATGAGCGGGTCAACACCCTGGGGGATCGCCGCTGCAAGCGCCATCCATAAGGGAATACTCGGAATGGACTGAAGAAACTCGATAATGCGCTGAATCAGATTGTCGACCCAGCCACCGAAATACCCGGAGGCCCCACCGAGGATGACCCCCAGGATCAGACTGAGCGCTACACCGACGAGCCCGATTGTCATGGACACCCGCGTACCGTAGATGATGCGTGTCAGAAGATCGCGTCCGAGGCGGTCTGCACCGAGCGGATAGAACGGAGCTCCCGGCGTTTTCGTTCCAAAAAAATGCCGGTTCATGGGAATGAAGCCGAGAAGGCGGTAGGTGACCGGTCCCTCGACGAAAAAACCTAGTGGAACAACGATCGATTCGTCTTCGACAAAGCCCCTGCGCCACGAAACAGGGTCAACTTCGGTTGTGTATCCGACGACATGCGGCAAGAACTGCAGACCGTTGTCGTCACGCAGGAAAAGTCTGACCGACTGCGGCGGCGCGTAGGGGTGAGCGGCACTGTACTCGAACGGTGTCTGTGGAGCGAGAAACTCGGCAAATATCGCAACAAAATAAAAGAACGCAACGATTACCCCGCCGATGAGCGCGAGCCGGTGTTTGCGAAACCGGAGCCACATGA